>NZ_JANSJA010000016.1:0-2418 GCF_047462335.1 Synechococcus sp. H60.1 | reverse complement strand
AAAAGCTCAACAGAGGATAAGAAAACCCTACTCCCCTCTCCCTGAGGGAGAGGGGATGGAGGTGAGGGATCGGGGGTGAGGGCCTCAGTACAGCGCCTCTTCTTGATGGGTGATGATGGTGCAGTCAGAAGTGGGGTAGGCCACGCAGGTCAACACATAGCCCTGCGCAATCTGATCGTCATCCAGGAAGGATTGATCGCTTTGATCCACCGTGCCGCTCACCAGCTTGCCGGCACAGGTCGAACAGGCCCCGGCGCGGCAGGAATAGGGCAGCTCGATCCCTTGCTCCTCCGCCACATCCAGAATGTACTCGTCGTCCGGCACATCGATGGTAACGTCCAAGCCCCGCTCTTCGTTGATCAACCGAACTTTGTAGACAGCCATCCTGCTTGGGTCTCCAGAAAAAACGTCCACTCCTCATCCTGCCACCCTTCTGCCCCGGATCAAGCACCCTTTTGCCAGGAAATAGGCAAATCTTCTGGTTTTTGGGGGGCAAAGCGTCAACCCCCCGCCCCCCAGACCGCGCTGTATCCCCCTGGATCCCAACTTTTCTTGAAAAAAGGGCAAGACTTGTCAACCTGGGCAGATCTGCCTGTATGATTTACGGAGTAACCAGAGCAAGCGCTGACACAAGCGCGTATGCCTCTCCCACCCGAACGGCAAGCCCCTAGCCTCATTAGTTGCTTTGGGCCGGTCAATCGGGTAAGTTAAGGGAAGTGTTCAGCCGAACCCTACTTTTTTGGTTAAGAGGAGAAAAATGAACGGAACAATCCAGAAGTGGCTGCTAAAGTCACTGGGTTCTTTGACTCTAGCGTCTGCCGTGGTTCTTGTGCCTGTGATCCTGGCGGGCTGTAGCGACGAAGATAGTTCTGGCCCGGTAGTGCCCGTGCCGCCCCCACCGCCGCCGGCTCCTCCGGCTCCGCCGGCCCCGCCGCCAACTCCCACACCAAGCCCCCGTCCCTCGGGAACCGTTAACGTCACTCCTGAGAGCAACATCAGCCAGATCATTGCTTCCTCTGACCCGGCTCAGCCTCTTACCATCGTTCTCCAGCCGGGTGTTTACCGCCAGAACATTGTCATCAACCGCAGCAACGTTACGGTGCGCGGTGCAACCGCCGTTGTGGGCGATGCCACCGTGGTGGGTGCAGCTACTGGTGCTCCCGTGCAAGTGACCAACAATGCCAGCGGCGTTGTCCTGGAGAACTTCAGCATTCTCAACACCCGCTCTTTGGAACCCATTGAGTACGGCATCAATGCCGAAGGCGCCACCGAAGTCACCGTTACCGGCGTCGATATTGTTCTCTTGCCAACGGTAACCACTCCGGCTTCTCGCGGGGTAGGCATTGGCTTTGGCTCAGCGGCTGCCGCCACCACCTCCAAAAACCTGACAGTAACTCGTTCTAACCTGTTTGTGGCTGGCGCGGGCAGCTCGGCAGGCATCCGCATTGCCGGCGACAACGCGGGCATCAACCTGCGGGTGGAGACCAACAACATCTTCTTGGGCTACGAATCTGTCCCCGACATCCCAACTCAACTGATCAACCTTGCGGCCCAAGATGTGGGTGCCGGCTCTGCCGCCATCTTCATCGAGCCGGCAGTGACGGGGCTGAGCTTGACTTTTGCCGGCAACACCATTACCCCAAGAACAGCGACGGCCAACGTCTACGCCGTTCGTGACGACCGCGGCAGCGGCTTGAGCGCGGCTGAGCGGCGGGCCATTGTGGCGGCAGGCAGCGGCCTTGCTTTCAACAGCAACACCAGCAACGTCTATCTCTCCCTCACCCGCGCCATTGCCGAGGCGGCCGGCCCCAACCCGACGGTGACGGCAGGCCCGGGTTCCTTCACGGCAGAAGGTGAGATTGTGATCCCTGCCGACAAGCCGGGCCTGACGCTGAACTCCCTCGACGGCACGAGCACGCTGCGCAACGTCAAGATCTTGGCCAACGATGCTACCCTAGGTGGAACAGAAGGCAATGGCTTCCGCATTACGGGCACCCGCGGATCGGATCCGGATGCAGGCGGCCCGGCGGCGGACTACCAGGTGGGCATTGGTGAGTGCGACCTAGCCAACCAAGGGGCGCGCAACGTAGAAGTTTCCTTCAACGACTTCGCACGGCCCACGCAGGCCGACACCTACGTCTCTGTCCAAGTCTGCGACTTCTCGCAGGCCGATATCTACAAGAACCTGCTGCGCGGCTACACGGTTGCCGGCGTGCACGTGGTGTCGGCAGAGCCTGCCACGGTCACCATCCGCGAGAACCGCTTCGAGGCTTCCATCAACAGCCCCGTCTTCATCGCCGACATTGTGGATCGGCAGACCCAGGCTTCGGGCAACCTCTCGCCCTTTGCCAAGGCCTCGGTGACGGGCAACGTCTTCAACCAACCGCCCCAAGGCACGGGAGCCATCTACGCTCGTCC
>NZ_JANSJA010000015.1:0-2457 GCF_047462335.1 Synechococcus sp. H60.1 | reverse complement strand
GGTGGGGAATTCCGCACCTTACGTTAAAGCTGAGCTGTCGATCCCCAGCAAAAGTGGCTCTAGATGGGAAGGGATCCGCTGCTGCCCGTTAGGCTGCTGCAAGAGTACAAAAGAGTGCTGCTGAGTTCTATCGGATTCTCGAGCGGCTGCTGCGCAGGATGAGCCATGCCAATTCCAAGGCCGGCCCCAGCACTCGCCAAGCGCGAAAGCAAAGCAGCAGGGATCCCTGTCCGTGCCAGCCGGTGTGGGTGAAGGTCAAGCGCAGGTGGCGGGCCAGCGAGGGAGGGAGGGCCGCCAACAGCCCTAGGCACTGCCCCGTCAAGGCCGGGTTGGCAAAGCCGATTTCTAGGCCGCCTTGCCAGGACTGGATCTGGATCCCCTTGGCCAACCGCTTCAGAAGGGGCCAGAAGCGAGGCCAGTCGGCAAAGGAGAGACGGCAGCCCACCCGGGCCGGCCAATGCCCGCGAACGCAGAGGGATCCGCAACGCCATTCCCAACCCCGACGGCTGCCCCGCAGAGCCAAGCCCCCCCACCCGCGCCATTTCCAGCTCCAGGCGAGGGGGCCTTGCCAAGGCTTGCGGTAGCGTAGCAGGAGCTGTTGTGGCCAGAACAGAAACGGTCCCAACCCAGTGACCAGCAGCAGCCCTGCCAGGTACTTGATGATCTCAAGCCAGCCCATAGCGGGCCAGAAAACGGGGCAAATCGACTACCTGACAGGTATAGGATCCCTGCATCACCAGCCGCCCCTGCTGCGCGATCTCCACCTGAAACTGAACGCGCCTTCCCTCCACTGCCACGACTTCAACCTTCACCTGCAAGGGATCCCCCACCACAGCTGCTGAGCAGTGTTCTAGGACAAAGCGGATCCCGACTGCCGCTTCTTCCCCCTCGTAAAAAGGCTGCAAGGTGTTGTGGCCACATCGCTCGATCAGCGCCAACAGAGCTGGGGATCCGATCACCCTCACGCCGGGGTTGCCCAGGGCCTCAGCCGTCTGCTCGGGGCCGGGGATCCCTTGCCAGGTGCCACGGGTGCCGAGGGGAAGGAGTTTCACAACCCTAGAACCTCAACGCTAGCGGGACGCTGTTCTGGACTGCCACCAGCGCCAGCCCTGCCCAAGCAAAAGGAACAGAGCCAGGATCCCAACGCTGGCCGCCAGCACCAGGGCCCGCTCCAGGCGGGTGGCATAGAACCCCGTCACCGTCCAGTTGCGGCTGAGGTTGGATCCGAGGATGGCGAGCGTGGCCAGGCCCAAAGCTTCGATCCCCGTCCAAGTCGCCCTTCTCCCTTCTTGGTTCAAGGCTATGGGCTGCAGCGCCGCCAAGATCAAGGCGGTGATCAAGGCTGCCAGCAAGAAAGCTGCTTGCGGCTGGGCATGGACGAAATAACCCACCCCCAGCGGCAGGAGCAGGCTGCCCAGCGTCAGGCCGACCCCGGTTTGCAGGGGTTTGTCTAGCCCGTGCAGCCAGTAAAGAAGCGCAGCCAAGGCCATGGCCGCCATGCCCAAGTAGAGCGCCGCCGATACGTAGGGCTGGGTGAGGTCGATCCCGGCCACCTGCAGGTTGAACTGGTGCAGCAGGTTTTGCAGCAGGGGTCGGGCCGACAAAAACAGGGCAGCCATCGCCCCCCAGCGGCTGGGAAAAGCCAGACACCCCAGCCCCAGCAGCGCCGCCCCGTAGGATCCCCCCAGCCGCAGTGCCAGCAGCGCCCCACCGCCTACCAGCGTCAGGCTCACACAGGCCCGCCAGAGCAAGGCCTCTTTCCCCTCGGGTGCCGGGATCCTGCTCTCCAAAGCCAGTAGAGCCCACGAGAGCAACACCCCCGCCCCGTACAGCAGCGCCCAAAAGGGATCCTGGTACAGCCCGTTGCGCACCAGAGCCAGGGCCAGCGCCATCGCCACCAGCCATCCCACTCCTGACCCCAGGGCCGACAGCAGCCGGTTCGATTCCACCTCGCTGTCGGGTGAGGACTCTGTCCCGCTGGCGCGAACGGGAACAGTCAACAGGGGCAGAGTGCCCGCCACTAGGCTGAGGGCGGCCAGACCAACAGGTAACAACACCGGCCAAGGGAGATCTGGCAGAGATTCCGCTCCCATCTCCATAAGGCGGGATCCCCAGGTGAGGGCAGCGATGCCGCTCCAGCCCTGGGCCAGCCCCATCAGCACAGACAGCATCTCTTCTTCAGCCAAGCAGCCCAGCAACGGGATCCCCACCAAGCCCATCCCCAGGCCGCAGCCCCACAACAGCAGGGAAAAAGCAGCTCCCGCCTCAGATCCCTCGAAGGCGCCGCCGGCTACACCCTGCCAGGTGGCCAAGCTGAGCAGCAGCACCGCCAGCCCCTGCCCGGCCCGCCCACAGCCGCCCAAGCCCAGCAGCCCCACTCCCACCAGCCCCCCCCACAACACGGGGCGCCGCGCCCCGTTTTGTATTAACAAAAGACCCGGGCCCCCCAATAAGAAT
>NZ_JANSJA010000014.1:0-21803 GCF_047462335.1 Synechococcus sp. H60.1 | reverse complement strand
AGAGGGTGCTATCCATCCCCACCCGGGTGGGGAATTCCGCACCTTACGTTAAGCTTGGCGCGACAGGGATCCTCCTCTTCTGCCGGACTCCTAGGAAGGAGGAAAATACCGACTTGCCTGAGACATCTGGGGTTGCCCCGGCAAAAGAGGGCTATTGGGCAAGGGCAGAATTTGCCAGAGCGATTGAGATGGCACTAGAGTAGCTTCAAGTCTTGCCAGCTCGTTCTCTTTGCCAATGTCTTTTGGGAGGTCAGCATGTTGTCTATCCCACAGGGGTTGGGCTCCCAGCGCCGTTTCCTCTGGGCAGGGATCCCGTTGGCTTGTTCTCTAGCCCTGGGGGCCTGCTGGAACAACCGCAGCAGTGCCGAACCCCCTTCTCCAACTCAGGGTGTCCAGGCTGAGGTTGCAGCACCGGCGCAAAACCCCTTCCCCCCCATCCCCACCCCGCCGCCGCCGCTGCCTTCCCCCAGTGGCACGCCCGGCCTTCCCCCCTGGTGGCCCCGGGAGCAATCGCCGCAGTGGCAGGATTCCCTCTACGCTTTGGTTTTGTCCGGCTTTTTGCAGGGGTTGGCTGCCCAAGGCGGGGCCCTCTCCCAGCAGGGGATCCTGCTCTGGACAGCCGAAGGCGAGCTGCTGGCGGAGCACCTGCTGGATCGGCCTTTGCCGGTGGGGGCTTTGGAGCAACTGGCCCTCAGCCTGATGGCGCTGGAGAAGTGGGGCTATGAGTATCGCTTCCAAACTCGCTTCTACACCACCGGCCATCGCTCCGGCCAGCGCTTGACGGGAGACTTGGTCGTGGTGGGCGGTGGGGATCCCTATTTCCGGGAGGCCAATGTGGCCGAGCTGGCCCGCCACCTGCACAACCTCGGCATTCGCCAGATCGACGGCGAGGTAAAGGTGGTGCCCCCCTTCCGCTTGCTGGGTCAGCCTGACTCTCTGGCCAGCGCCCGCCGGCTTGCCGAGCTCCTCCAGGATCCCCAGGGGCCCTATCCTGTGGCCATCGGCGGCTCCGGGTCAACATTAAGGGAGCTGACCGAGGAGATCCATTGCCTGGCCAGCTACACCTCGCTGCGCCTGGGATCCCTGCTACAAATCCTCAACGGCAGCAACGATCGGGCCATGGTAGAAGCCCTGTTAGCGGAGCTGGGAGGCAGAACAGCCCTGCTGGAGTACCTGCAGCAGCGGTTGGTAGCTCAGCCGGTTGCCCATCTGGATCCCAAACTGGCCCCTGCCCAGTCGGAAATTCGCCTTGGCCCAGGCGGGCAAGAGCTGTACCTCTCCCCCCGCGCCTTGGCCCATCTATGGGAACATCTGCTGGAGGCCACAGACGGGGATCCGACCCGGATCTTGCCTAGAGCAGGCATTGGCCACAGCACTCTGGGATTGCGCACCCTGCCCTCCGGCACGACCGCCCAGGTGGGCTCCGCCCCCGATCGGCTGATGATGGTGGGGCAGTTGCCCGATGGTACCCACTTCATCCTGCTCAACCACGGCCCGGATCTAGCCATTTTGCGCCAGCAGCAGGATCGGTTCCTGCAGGAGGTACTGGCTGTTGGGGAGCCCCTCCGCCACTGAGGCCTACCTCCGTCAATCTCAACCTTTGAGCTACGCCCCTCTCTGGTTTTTCCCAGGGGAGGGGGCTCTTGACCCTGTAGCTCTATCCGAATAGCGAGCCAACTGTTCGTTCTGTTCGTAACCCCGATCCCCGGCTCCCCTCCCCTAGAGGGAGAAGGGCTGTGGGTGAGGGCAGCTTTCAGGATTGAAAAAGGCGGGAATAAAGCTGCTGGTGAGCTTGGCAATCCCGTTCGTTGAGGGGGGCGAAGCTGCTCAGGGCTGGCCAAGCCAGGGTCGGGTCTCGCTTCACAACCGGCAGAATTTCCTGCTGCACCACGGTCTCAATCGGCTCATACAACTGGGCCAGCAAGCGCTGCCCCTCGCTATGCCCCAGAGGCACCAAGCGCACCGCTGCTGAGACCCACCCCGTGAGGGAGGCAAATAAGAAGGCTCGCAGGGTATCCTCTAGCCCAATGCCGGCCTGGGCGCAGATCCAGCCAAAGGCTAGGGGATAGTGGAGCAGCTCTCCCTCAGCCCTGGGAACGGATATCCCCCAGGTGCGCTCTGCCAGTTGTGCCAAGCGCTTCCCCAGATCCAGGCTGGCTTGGCGCGGTTCTGCTGCCCAACGGGATGCCTGCAGTTGCTGCTGTAGCTTGCCCATTCCCGCCAGGGATCCCCCTTGCGCCAGACAGTGGGCCAAGCCACAGGCTCTCCCCTCAAAGGGAGCCAAGCTCAGGTGCAGAACCCCCAACAAGTACCGCTGTACCTCCGCCCGATCCCGCAGCCGCTCCGCTTGCACAGCCGCTTCCAAGCCCCAGGAGTGGGAATAGGCGCCAATCGGCAGGGCAGAATCGGTGAGCTGCAGCAGCAGGTAGAAGGCGCTGCCAGAGCCTACAGGAGCGGCTTGAGCGGCGATCTGCTCAGCCATGGGGCAACTGCTTCTAGGGATGGGGGCGGATCAGGCCGTAGCCGCCGTGCTTGCGGACATAGATGACGTTGATCTCGCCGTTTTCGATGTTGCGGAACACGTAAAAATCATGATCCACCAGCTCCAACTGGTGTAGGGCCTCCTGAACTGTCATGGGAGGCATGGCGAAATACTTGGTGCGCACCACCTCGGGGGGCAGCTCTGCTTGCCGGTCTGTATTCAGCGGATCGGTGAGGGGCTGCTGGGCCACTGCCACCGAGGTTTTGGGAGAATGGCGGATGCGGTGAACGCCGTTGCGTTCTTTGTATTTGCGCAGCTTGCGGGCCAGCTTGTCGGCAACACGGTCAATGCTGGCGTAGAGGTTCTCGCTGCTTTCCTCCGCCCGAATGACGGTGCCATTGGCGTAGACGGTAACTTCGGCAGATTGGTTGGCACTGATGCGGGGGTTACGGGCCACCGATAGATTGACATCCACTTCACTGGTGATCTGGGCAAAATGGCTGACAGCCCGCTCGATTTTTTCTTGAACGTAGCTGCGGATGGCGTCGGTAATCTCGACGTTTTTCCCTTGGATCACAAGCTTAGTCATGGGCAGTCTCCCAGTTGTGTCAGTTTACACCTAAAGTTAGCGCCTCACCCTCGCAAAGGATCCCTAGAAAACAGCCCCCACCTCAGGCATGATCGCGGCCCGGCAACTTGCGGAAAGGGCTACGCCAGAAGATGAAGATTGGCTTTGGTAGCGGCACTAACCTCTTGGGTTAAGTCTAAGTTAACATCTCCCCCAGGGATCCGGTTCGGGGGTTAAGAATAAATTTAGGCTGTCTTCATTTTTAAGGGATTGGGGGCCAGCACCACTTCTCAGGCAAAGAGAAGTTCCCTGAATTTGGAACTCCAAATGCAAGTGGAGAAGGTCTCTAGATGGTTCGAAGAGAGCAAACTTAGCAGCAGAACTTACACAGATAGGCTCTGCCGAAAATACTTTTACTAAACTTGAATTCAACTCTGAGTATTAGGAAAGCTAAGGGTGTAGCTTTTAAGTGGGATTTCTCAGGAAACCTTCCAACCATCAATGCCCGCCCACTTCATCCTCAACTTTAGAAGAAGGATCGGCCTTGATCGACACAGCTTATCCTCTGCAGCAGCGGAAATCAGCAGTTGCTGAACCAACCTCTGCTCTTAGGGCAAGCATCCCCTTATTTTTTATTGTTCTCTCTTCTCCTTGTAGATCTTGTAGCCATTATACAACCTGGTGAGTCGGGCGGCTTTTTCCAGCTCCGACAGAGACTGAAAGGGAGAATGAAGAGATGTTGACTGAAGTTAAGGTTTTTATCAAGATAGGGATCCCGCGGAAACATCGTTACCAGGAGCAGGTCTGAAAAGCTGTTTTTGGCCTCTTGGGCGGTGGCCGACCTGCTAGCTGAAAAGCCAGTTTGCTCAGGAAAAGGGGGATGGACTCGGTGGCCAGAGAGATCTCTTTGAAGGTGACGGAGCTTTTGGACAGAGCAGAGGCAGCTCTGCAGGATCGGTTTCAGGCGATAGATAACGTCCTTAGGGAGAACCTGGCGCGGGTGTTGCAGGCCTTTCGCCACCAGCAGGTGGGATCCCATCACTTCGCCGGCGTGTCGGGCTATGGGCACGATGACCGGGGACGAGAGGTGTTGGATCGGGTGTTTGCCCAGATCATGGGCTGTGAGGCGGCACTGGTGCGGCTGCAAATGGTGTCCGGCACCCATGCCATTGCCTGTGCCCTGTTTGGCGTGCTGCGGCCGGGGGATGAGCTGTTGGCCATCACCGGCCCCCCCTACGACACCCTGGAGGAGGTGATCGGCCTGCGCGGCTCGGGCCGGGGATCCCTACGGGAGTTCGGCGTCACCTACCGTCAGTTGGATCTGCGGGAAGGCGGCGTCGATTGGCAGGCCCTGAAAACCGCCCTCAAACCGCAAACCCGCCTGGTTCACATCCAGCGCTCCTGTGGCTATGACTGGCGTCCCAGCTTTTCCATCGCCCAGATTGCCGAGATGATCCAGATTGTTAAGGCACAAAACCCGGAGGTGGTGGTCTTGGTGGACAATTGCTACGGTGAGTTTGTGGAAACCCAAGAGCCCACCCACGTGGGTGCGGATTTGATCGCTGGATCCCTGATCAAAAATCCAGGGGGTACCCTGGCCCCGGCGGGGGGCTACGTGGCGGGGCGGGCCGAGCTGGTGGAGCAGGCTGCCTGCCGGCTGACGGCGCCGGGGATTGGCTTGGAAGGGGGAGCCACCTTCGATCTCAACCGGCTTCTATTTCAAGGGTTGTTTTTGGCCCCACAGATGGTGGCCGAAGCGGTTAAGATCGCCCATCTGGCCGCCCAGGTGTTCCACGATCTGGGCTATCCTGTTTCCCCGCTGCCCCAGGTGCCCCGCACCGATATCATCCAGGCCATTCAACTGGGATCCCCGCAGAAGTTGCAGGCCTTTTGCCGCGCTATCCAAAGCAGCTCGCCTGTGGATTCCTACCTCACGCCGGTTCCAGAAGTGATGCCCGGCTATGCCGACCCGGTAGTGATGGCGGCGGGCACTTTTGTTGCCGGCAGCAGTGCCGAGCTCTCCGCTGATGGGCCGATGCGGGAGCCCTACACCGTCTATTTGCAGGGGGGAACCCATCTCAGCCACGGGCGGCTGGCTCTAGAGGCCGTCTTGCAAGCCTGGGATGCTCTGTAAATTGCCGTCCCTGTCCGACTCTGCCCAAGCGGTAAAATTGGACTTATGGTCTCCATTCCCCCTCGAGGGATCCTCACTGATTGGATGTCGAGCTTGTGTTTTAGTTCTGGGTTTTCCCGCCGCTGGGGATCCCGTCTGGCCCTTGCTTGGGTGGCTCTGAGGTTGGTCAGCGGCTGTCGGCTACTGAACCTGGTGGGAGAGAGGAGCACACAAGTGGGATCCGCCTTGACTCGCTCTTCCCTGTGGAGAGGCAGCCAGACCCTGACAGGAACTCTTGAAGCAGGGGACAAGGTCAGCCCCCAGTACGGCAGCTACTGGGATGGGATCCCTGTTGCCGCCAAGGCGGGCCAGATCCTGATCGCCACCCTGGAGAGCGAAGACTTTGACCCCTACCTGGAGCTGGTGGACGGCCAGGGGCGGGTAATCGGCTTTGACGACGACTCCGGCCCCGATGTCAACGCCCTCTTGGCGGTGCGGCTGCTGCAGGAAGGCACCTACACCTTGCGGGCCACGAGCTTCGAGCCGGAATCCACCGGCACCTATCGGCTGGCCTACCGGCTGGCCCAGGTCGATTGGCAGCAAACGGTGTCGGGCCGTCTGCAGAAGGGATCCGCCCAGCACCCTGAGGACGGCAGTTGGATGGAAGAACACCCCATCGCTGCCCGGGCCGGACAGATCTTGATAGCCTTGATGACCAGCTCCGATCTCGATGCCTTTTTGCAACTGCTGGATCCCAGTGGCGACGTGATTGCCTGGGATGATGACCAAGGGAGCAGAAGCGATGCCCTAATGATCGCCTTTTTGCCTCGCAGCGGTACCTACACCCTCCGGGCCAACACCCACAAACCAGGAGAAGAAGGAGCCTATGTGTTGCAGTACGCCCTGCACTAGTGTCCAGGCCTGCCAAGCTTCTGCACCTTCCCTGAGAAGTTTTGGCCAGTCGGCTTATAAGCCTTTTGATGCCGATGTCGAGATTGGGCAAGAGTTATTATTTTTATTGCTTTATTGTTATTAGCCCTGGAAGCTTCTGGTTCAAAGCCTTCTGAAGCCAGGATGGTTGGGGTTTGCTGAGGTTTATGGGAAAGCATGACATCTTATCCTAAGTTGTGACAGAGCTGAAATGTTGCCTTCACGGACGAGGCGTTTTCCCTAGAATGGAATTGATGGCCTAGACCACTCTTGCTTTTGCACTTTCGCAGTTCAGCCCTTACCCTACACAATGGATGCCATGACCCCTGAAATGGTACGCCAGTTTTGGTCTTTGGTCAGCGAGATCGGCAGGCCAGATTGGCTCAATCAACGTGACGATGACTTGGTGAATCTGCTTCTGAGTGCCTGCCAAAAAAAACATGCCCTCAGCAACGTCGATGCCTCGATTCTCAACCGCTACATCAGCATCCGCCTGCCCTTGATTCGTGAAATTGTTGTGGACTAGACCGAGCTAGGAGGGGTTTTTCCCAGCCATGATGGCTGCACAGATTACTTTGCTCGTCTATGGAGCGCTGCTTTTGGTAGGCGGAGTCGTCGGCTATATGAAAGGCAGAAGCTCCAAGTCGTTAATCGGCGGCCTGGTGGGGGCCGCCCTCAGTGGCGTCAGCTATGGGCTACTGGGAACAGGTTCCCGCTGGGGGTTGGGCCTGGGCTTGGGGACGGCGGCGCTGGGATCCCTTCTCTTTGCCCTGCGCTACCGCAAAACCGGCAGGTTTATGCCTGCTGGTCTGATGCTAGTGGTGAGCTTGGTGGCTGTTCTTCTCCTAAGCCTCAGCTTCGGCTCGGTCTAGGCCGGAGACAAGCCTGCATAGCTGTCGGTTCCAGGCTCTGGAAGGATGGAAAGTCTGGGGTCACCGCGGTGCGACCCGATAGAAGCGCGTGGTGGTCACCCACTCGGTGGCAGGGATCTCCTCGACGACAATGGCGCGAGCGATGGCATCGCCCAGTTGGGATCCCCGTACCCTTACATTGGCAAAGGATCCACCCTGCTCAAAAGAGGCGATCTCCTGGAAGTTGAGGGGACGGAGGGAGGCCACCGCCAATACTTGGGCTTGGCCAAAGGGCGGAGCAATGGTTAGGCGGTAGCGGGCACCGGGGGGCGGGAAGGTGCGCACTTCGCCGGCCCGCAGAAACTCGTTTCCACCCGAGAAGCGGTTGGGCAAAATCAAATGGGTGCGGCCATCGGCTTGGATGCTGAACAGGTAGACGTAGGCGTCGCGATTGGTGCTCAAGGTAATGGAAATCGGCTCGCCGGGCCGGTAGATGGGGTTAGAGCCACGCCGATCCAGCTCCAGATTTACCTGCAAGTCGGAAGGTACTGGGTTGACGAGGATGGAGCGGGTGCCGGTTTCCAGGCGAGTGTCGGCCAGTTGTAGCCTTGGCAGCGGGGAGTAGAGGCCCAGCGTCTGCGGGAAAACGACGGTGGCCGGAGCCATCGACAGCCCCAAAGCCAGCGGCAGGAAGAGCAGTTTGGCGTTCATAGTTCACCCCTGATTAGCGGCTATGTTCATCCTAGGAAAGGGCAGAGTTTTGCCAGAGCAGGCTTTGCGCAATCTGAGATCCCCTGCTGAGGCAGTTTCCCCTGCCGCAGATGGCAGGCCCAGCGGCGAAAAGGCGCTGAACCGCTTCTCACCATTAGGGTGGGAAAACCGGGAGATCCCATCTGGCAAGGGCTAAGCTGCAGATCAGGGATCCCTCGGCTCAGACCCAAACCTTGCCTATGGCCAACGACAGTTACCAAGAAGGCATCGCGGCGGTTCAGGCGGGCGATTTTCCGGCGGCCATCCAGGCGTTTCGCCGAGCAGTTACCGAGGACCCCACGCATACCGAAGCTCGCTATAAGCTGGCCTGGGTGCTGGGTATGAGTGGCTATCTGGATCCAGCCCTGGCCGAACTGGAGGCGGTAGTGGCGGCGGATCCCAGCCATGTTGCAGCCCACTACAACCGCGGGGCACTGCTCTTGCAAAAGGCTCAACTGGAAGCAGAGGTGGATGGCCAGATCGATCTAGACGTCCTGCGGCAGGCGGAAGAGGCCTTTCAGACCGTGATGCGCTTGGATCCCACCGATCAACGGGCCTACGCCTTTCTCACTTTGGTCAAGCGGGCCATCCGCAACTATCAGTCGCCCGCGCAGCCTTCTAGCCGCAGTGACGAGTGAACCCCCTGAGCCAGCATCTCATCCCTCCCCCAGCACCCAGGGCGGCGGCGCTAAAAGCCCATCAGGCGGGCTACAGCAGCCAAATCGGGGGCAACCCCCGTGTGGATGGGGGCGGATCCCTGCTGGGCGGCCGTGTCGGGATCCTTGAGGCCGTTGCCGGTGAGCACGCACACTACCTGGGCGCCGGCAGGCACCTGATCCCGCCATTTCAGTAATCCAGCCACCGAGGCGGCACTGGCCGGCTCGCAGAAGATCCCTTCCTCTCTTGCCAGCAGACGATAGGCGGCCAAGATCTCCTCGTCAGTTACACTGTCCACTCGGCCACCGCTGACCTGGACAGCCGCCTTGGCCTTTACCCAACTGGCAGGGTTGCCAATGCGGATGGCTGTGGCCACCGTTTCTGGATGTTCCACCACGCGATTGAGGACGATAGGAGCAGCGCCGGCAGCCTCAAAGCCATAGAGATGCGGGCGGCGGCTGGCCTTGCCTCGCTGGTAGTAGTGGCAAAAGCCCATCCAGTAGGCGGTGATGTTGCCGGCATTGCCTACCGGGATACAGAGCCAGTCGGGGGCATCTCCCAAAGCATCCACCACCTCAAAGGCGGCAGTTTTCTGTCCTTCTAGCCGAAAGCGGTTGACAGAATTGACCAGGGCCACGGGGTAGACTTCCGCCAGTTGCCGCACCATGGCCAGCGCCTGGTCAAAGTTGCCCTGAATGGCGATGATCTCCGCCCCGTACATCAGGGTTTGGGCCAGCTTGCCCTTGGCCACATAGCCATCAGGGATCAGCACGTAGGCCCGCAGGCCTCCTTTGGCCGCATAGGCAGCGGCTGCTGCTGAGGTATTGCCGGTGCTGGCACAGAGGATGGCCTCCGCCCCCGCCTCCTTGGCTTTGGACACCGCCATGGTCATGCCCCGATCCTTGAAGCTGCCGGTGGGGTTGAGACCCTCCAGCTTTAGGTATACCTGGCAGTCTCGCCCCAGCCGTCGGCTCAGGGCGGGAGAGGGGATCAGAGGGGTATTACCTTCATGCAGCGTCACTACGGGGGTGCGAGGGCTGACAGGGAGCCACTCCCGGTAGTGCTCAATGATGCCGGGCCAGAGACGGGATCCGGCCATAGGCGGGGAAGAGGGGGGA
Organism: Synechococcus sp. H60.1; assembly: GCF_047462335.1. NCBI lineage: Bacteria > Bacillati > Cyanobacteriota > Cyanophyceae > Synechococcales > Synechococcaceae > Synechococcus > Synechococcus sp. H60.1. The sequence goes on along the minus strand of NZ_JANSJA010000014.1, from coordinate 12,334 downwards.
TTGAGGGTAACCATGCTGTGGACAAGTCGAGGCCGTTAAAGGGCCAGCTCTCTAACTTTAACTGTTTGGGAGACTGTTCTATCAGCTTTGCCCAACGGCGGCTGCAACTACCAGCCGAGGGAGTCTGGTGGCTGCAAGGCCAGGGCCTGAACCAGCGCCTGCAGCTTCAGGCGGATTTCGGCCACTTCCTGCTCCGGCTTGGAGTCGGCTACGATGCCAGCGCCAGCATACAGGCGGACCCGCTTCCCTTCAATCAGGGCTGAGCGGATCCCAACCACCAACTCGCCATTGCCCTGCAAGTCCACCCAGCCCAAAGGGGCGGCATAGCTCGAGCGGTCAAAGGGCTCCCACTGCTCCAGCCACTGCAGCGCCGCCTGCTGCGGATAGCCTCCTACAGCGGCAGTGGGGTGGAGCTGGGCCAACAGGTCAAATAGATGCACACCAGCGGGGAGCTCCGCCTCGATTACCGTTTGCAGATGCTGGATGTTGGCCAAACGGCGCAGCCGTGGCTGAGGGGAGATGCGGGGCTTCATCCCCAGCCGGCCCAGAGCTTCCTGGATCGAGCGTACTACCCACTGGTGTTCACGCTGGTCTTTGGCGCTACGGAGCAATTGCTTGGCCAGCATCCGGTCTTGGTGGCCGTTGGCGCCGCGGGCAACGGAGCCGGCCAGCGCATCAATCTGCACCCGGCCTTGCCACACCGAAAGCAGCCGCTCCGGGCTGGCTCCCAGGAAGACCTGGGGAGGAAAATTCCCCTCACTTTCTGAGGCAAAGGCGAAGACGCTGCAATCGGGGTGATGCGCCTCCAGATAGGCCAGCAGCGAGGGGATGGCCGGAGGGGAGGGCAACACCAGATCCACCGCTTCCGCCAGCACCGCTTTCTCCAGAGATCCCACCTGAATTGCTTGCAGGGCTTTTTCAATTCGCGCCAAGAGGGCCTCTTCCGCCACTGCCACCTGCGGCGGCGGCTGGGGCTTCCAGGCATTCCAGGCAGGCAAGGGGGCCTCGGCAAGGCGCTGCATGCGGGCAAAAAAAGCGGCAATCTGGCCGGCCAAGGCCGCCGGGTCGCTTTCAGGGCCAATTTCCAGGTTGAGCCGCGCCACCGTCAACTCCCCCTGCACCTGCAACAGTTGCCAGCGCGGCAGGACCAGCGCTGCCCCCCCGCCGCTGTTGGGGGCAAAGCCAAAACGGCAGAAGCACAAAGGGCGCTCCTGCTGGCTGCGGGGGGACTCTGGGGTGCAGCCGGGAGCGCTATGAACATGGGGCTGGAGCCCTTGCACAAAGGCCCGTGCCGCCTCAAATCTCCCCTTTCCCGAAAGGTCGAGCTGCCGCAGGGATCCCCATCCCAGCACCCGCACCCGTTCCCCTTGCGTCGGGTGGGAGAGGTAGCAATAGCCGAGGGAGTGGCTGGGGGGGAGCGAGCCCAACTGCCGGGCCAGCACTGCCAGCGGATCTAGCCCTGAGATGGGCTGCCATAGGCTGAGAATCTGGGGGATCCCTCGCGCCCGCGCCATCTCTTGGCAGGCCGCTAGCAGGGGATCCCAGGCGTGTTCCACCTCTCCTGGCCCAGCAGAGGTGTGAATGGGCGGCCAGTCTCTGGGCCCTTCCGGGCATCCGGACGCACCCTTCCAGGGGAAAAGAGAAGAAGTCATGCGCAAGCAAAAGAGGACGATCCCACCTTGGCCGAAAACAGGACAAGCGTCATCGCAGCCGGCAGGGGAAGCTGCAGAAAGGCGTTTCAGGATAGGAGATTAGGAGAGCAGCCGGCGGCTCAGGCTCGCCAGCGCCGGATCCCAGGCGTTTCTTTACGGATTGCAAAGTTTCTTAGCATCCTTGGGGATGGGGACAGAAGCCCCCTAACCTAACAAATACAGAGCCAACACAGAACCCAGAGAGAGCTAGATCCAACATGCTCGCACAGCCGGAACCGTCAAAGAGAACGTGCAGGGATCCAGAGACCAGCCAGGTACAGCTTGCAGAAAAGGGCACTTGGGAGGGCCGCTCCCGGCGGCAGTTGTGGATGGCCGCCCTCAAGCCTCCTATGTACAGTGTGGCCATCATGCCCATCTGGGTGGGATCTGCCATCGCCTACGCCCAGGCAGGGGTGATGGATGTGGGGGTTTTGGCGGTGTTTTTGGGGGCCGCCATCTGTCTTTTGGCTTGGGTCAACATCAGCAACGATGTGTTCGATGCCCAGACAGGGGTGGACAAAAACAAGCTCCACTCACTGGTCAACCTAACCGGCAAGCCGGAGCAGGTGTTCTGGGCTGGCAATGCCTTTTTGGCCCTGGGGTTGGCAGGGATCCTCTGGCTAAGCTGGCGGCAAGCGGATCCAACGGTGCTGCTGCTGGTGCTGCTGGCCTGCGGGCTGGGCTACGCCTACCAGGGGCCGCCCCTGCGCCTGGGCTATCAAGGGCTGGGGGAGATCCTCTGTTTTTTGAGCTTTGGGCCGCTGGCGGTTCTGGCTGCCCACTACAGCCAAAGCCAAACGTGGTCGCTGCCGGCCCTGGCGGCCTCGCTGGTGGTGGGGATGGTCACCAGCCTAATTTTGTTTTGCTCCCATTTTCATCAGGTGGAGGACGATCTGGCTGCTGGCAAGCGCTCGCCAGTGGCTCGGCTGGGCACCCGCCGCTCCGCCCGTCTCATCCCCTGGATCTGCGGCAGCATTTTTGGCCTGCTGCTGCTGTTTGTCGGGCTGGGGGCTTTTCCGGCTTGGACGTTGCTGGGTTTTGCCGGGATCCCCTTTGCGGTGCGGCTATCCCGCCTGCTGGGGGCCTACCACGACCAGCCGCAGCGGATCAGCCATTCTAAGTTCATCGCTGTTGGCCTCCACTTTTGGCTAGGGCTGTTTCTGGGGTTGGGCTTTATCCTCAGCCGTCTGGGATAAACCAGAACCTTAGAGGTGATCGGGATCCCGACGAGGCGGCCCGCAAATTGCGATAAGCTACAGCCTAGTGTGCCGGGTTGGGTGTTGGCCCTGCTGGGGCTCATGGGTTCGGAATCAACGTAAGGCAGCGGCGAGAACAGGATGCGGCGATTTTTCAATTCCAACCTGGGGGTGGCGCTCTTGGGAACCGGCCTCTTGGCCGCTCTGGTTGCCTGGGCCTTGTCCATCGACATCGAAGAGGTAAAGGTGGAGTCCCCTCCCCCGGATCAGCCCCTTTCCGTCAGCCGCAGGGTGGATATTGTGGGTCGTCGAGGGGGCCACCAGCGTTGGCGTCTCATCGCCGAACAGGTGGAGCTCAGAGCTGGGCAACAGGTGTTTGAGCAGGGGGCGCACGGCTACTTCTACGGAGGTGGCGCCGACCGCCAAGAAGAGGTGCCGGATCCCTTTTTTGCCAGCAGCGAGCAGATGACTTGGTGGGCCAAGCGGGCCCGCTACGACGCCACCGCCGACGCCCTCTATCTGGATGAGGAGGTGGAGGTGAGAAGCGAGGATGGCAGCCTGCTTCTGACCCGCGCTCTGAGAGTCACGCCTGAAGAGCGCATCGAGGTGCCGGCGGAGTTCACCCTCAAGGGGCAGGAAATGGTGCTGCAGGGCCGCTCCGGCTCGTTTAACTTCCAATTTGCCCTCCTCAGTGCCCAGCAGGGCAAGCTAATTGTGCTGCCTCCGGATCGCCCCAGCAAGACGGAGTCCTCCAGCTCTGCCCAAGGAGCCGACCTGGCCAGCGCCGCCCGGTGGGTGGCCACTGCGGCGGCGGATCCTGCCTCCACCACCATCACCGCCGACCAGATCACCTACGATCGTGCCAATCAAGTGGCCGAAGGGAGAGGCAACCTGCGCATCCGCGAACGTGGCATCGAGATTCGCGCCCCTCAGGGCACCTACCTGCGCCAGCAGGCCCAGAGCATTCTCTCCGGCGGCGTGGTGTTGCAGGAGGTAGCCGGCGACACCAGCCGGGATCCCCTGTTAGCCGATCTGCGCTTGGCCCAGGCTAGCCCACAGGCGACTCCCAACCAATCGGATCAGGAGGTCACCATCATTGCCGACCGCCTCACCTACGACCGCAACACGCAAGTTGCCCGCGGGGAAGGCAACCTGGAAATTCAACAAGGGGAAACCACCATCCAGGCAGCTCAGGGCACCTACCGCCGCCGCGAATCCCAAAGCCTGCTGACGGGGGGAGTGACCTTGCGCGAGCCGGGGCGGGTGCTCACCTCCGCCCGCCTGGAGGGCAACCACCGCGACAAGATCTTCTTTTTTGAGGAAAACGTTCTCTACCGGCAGATGGCCGCCTCTACCCCAGCCGCCGGCGGCGGATCCCTGACGGAGGAGCTGCGCCAAGCCGAAACGGAAGTGCGGGCCGCTCGCCTGGTTTACAACTCCCGTACCGGCACCTCGGAGTTTAGCGATGCTGTCGAGTTTATCCAGCGGGGGCGCAAGGCCAAGGCCAACCAGGCCACCATCACCCCTGAGAAGGTGGAGCTGCGGGGGGAGGTGGTGATCGAGCAGATCGAGGGGGACTGGCTGGCGCGGCGCCTGCAAAACCCCCAGACCCAGGCCGATGTCGATCAACCGACGGTGATCTATGCCGATCGGGTGGAGATCGACCAGGCCAGCGGCGATGCCCGCTTCCTCGGCAATGTAGTGATCGTCCAGGCCAACCGCGCTATTGAGGGAGATCGGGCCGACTACTCCGACCAAGGGCAGGTTTTCAGGATCACCGCCGACCAGGCTCCCGTCCTCCTCTGCGATCGCGGCGAGCTCACTCCCGTTCCCCCCAAAACCAGTGAGGGTCTGCCCGGTCGCGATGCTCTGGATCAGATGTGTCGGGGCGCCAACCGCCTCAGCGGCAGGCTGGTCACCCTGAACTTGGAACAGGATGAGTACACCGTCGAGGGGGACGAGCAGCAGCAGGGGATGTTTCAATTTCGCATCACCGACGCCCTCTGACGGGATCCAACCCTTGCCTGCCGCTGTCTAAGCCGTCTGGGGCCGGCTAAGTCGCACGCCAGTCTGAGGGAATAAAGGCACATGCCCACCCAATTGACCAAAGGAAAACGGCACCAAGGCGCTGCTGGTAGGGGGAGCTTGTGGGGATCCCTAAAATTTGGGGGCTTTTTTTTGGAGTTTTATCTCTTCAAAGAAATGATCCGCCCCTTCTTTTTGGGGGTGGCAGGGGGCACGGTAATGATGCTGGGCAACCAGCTTTTTATCTACGCCGATTTGCTGGTGAAAAAAGGCGCCCCTCCCCTCACAATTTTGCACATTCTCCTCCTCAACTTGCCCGCCATTTTGGTGGTCACCTTCCCCATTGCCGGCCTCTTTGCCACCCTGCTCACCCTGGGCAGGATGGGGGCCGACAGCGAGATCACGGCTCTGCGGGCCGCCGGGATCCCCTATCGCAAGGTGCTGATTCCGGTGCTCTGCATCGGTCTACTGATCAGCGGCCTGGCGCTGTTGACCAATGAAGTGATCGTGCCCCAAACCAACCAAAAAGTGAAAACCCTGAACACCAATCTCATCCTGGCTCAGGATGCCCTTCCCTTTGACTCGGAAGAGATCGTGCGGGTGGACGACGACCTTTGGTTTCATGTGGGATCCATTGACCCGGAGACCGGCTTGATGCGCGACTTACTGATTTTGGATCGCAAGGCCGAGACCGGCCACCTACGCTACCCGCAGGTGATCTCTGCCGAAACGGCACGTCAGGTGGGCCAAGCGTGGCACCTGCAAGACGTGGTGATCCGTCGCTACGACGAGCGGGGGCGCACCTACTACGAGGGCCAGGTGGCGGAGATGGAGCTGAACATCGTCAGCAAGTTGGTGGGCCTGGTGTACGCCGAAAAGGTGCCCCAGGAGCAACGGGCGGCAGAGCTGTGGGAGCAATGCCAGCGATATCGAGCGGAGCAACGTCCTTCTGCCGATGTAGCCCGCTGCCTGACGGAGTACCACCTCAAGTTCGCCATTCCCTTGGCCAGCTTTTTTGCCATCTTGGTGGCTGCGCCCCTAGGCCTACAAACGGTGCGGCAGACCGGCCGCTACGGCAGTGTGGCGCTAGCGATTGTCCTGGTGTTTATTTACTATGTACTGATGAGCTTAGGACGCGCGATGGGTCGAGTTGAGCAGATCGATCCCTGGCTGGCTGCCTGGTTGCCCAATATGATTTTCGGCGGGGTGGGCTTCTCTCTACTGTGGCGGTTTTTACGGTGAGATTCGGCAACTTCCCACATGGCTTCAGCCCTTGGGCAAGGTGGCTAGCCCTTTGCTGGGGCAGCTCCCTGTGGGTGGGAATGGAGAGGGCGGTCTTTGCCCAGCCGGATCTCCTGCCCACCAATATGGAGGGCTACCAGCGCTTTTGGGCAGCGCAAACGTCGGCCCAGCGGTTACAACCGGCTCACCGAGCTCCCAGCCCAGAATCGGTTGCTCCCCCTGGTGCCAGCCTGTTGGGGGATCCCATCACCTTAGCCGAGGCTCAATCTTCTCCGCCCGCTGTGCTCTTGAAGGCGGCAACTGGACCTTCTGCGGCCTCAGTTTCTAATCTTGGCTCCCCGCCGTCTAGCACCCCTTCTGAAAAGGCCCTCACGCCAGAAGAGTTAAACCGGCAGCGGCTGCAACGGCTCTTGGCCGAGGGGGCGGCGGCCCACGCCCGGCGGCAGGCACAACAGGCCCAGGCAACGCCGTCTTCCCGGCCCGCTTCAGCGGCGACGTCCCCTGCAACTGTTCCGACGCTGGACTCTCTCGGCTCCCCCCGTTCCCAAGCTGCTGCCCTGCGGATGGAAGAAGAACCCCGGCTGCGTCCCACCGAGACTAGGCGCGGCCTAGGATCCACTGGCGAGAGCTTAGCTACTGCTTATCCGGTTACCCCTCAAGGGCCAGAGGGGCTTGGTTCGGAAGAGGCGGCGCAGCGAATCCCGACCTTGATCTCGCAAGCCGGCGGGAGCTGGAATTTGGGCGGCGCCCCTTCCCCTGTACCTTCTTCCACCGGCACTCAGATGGCAGCTCAAACCGGAACTGAGTCATTCACCCCCACTGCCGGATCTCTACTGGCTCCCCAGTTGTTGGAGCGGTTCCCCCTGTTGCGGGATCTGGGCGCTCCTGCCACCGGCCCAGAAGCCGCTCCGCCTGCCAGCCAGGGATCCCAGATTCGCCAGCAACTGGCGGCCACCGCCACCAGCCAACGGCAGATCCCCCTCGACCCGGATCAGATCAACGTCAGTGGGGATGTGCTCCGCTACATCGCTGAACAAGACCTGGGCATTGCCGAGGGAAACGCCCAGATCCAACTGGCCGACGGCACCCGCATCAGCGGCGAGCGGCTGTTGTTTTACCGGCGGGAACGGCGCCTGCGCAGCGAGGGCCCTTTTCGCATGGAGTGGCCTCCTGGGCCGCAGGGGCGCGGGATCCGGCAAATCGAGGGGCGCAACCTGGACTTGGATATCCCCGGTCGCAGCGCTCAATTTGAAAACTCGCTGGTGATCCTGCCGGGGGAGGAGCCGGGTACCAAGGTTTTTGTGCGCAGCCAAGAGACCACTGCCCTGTTGGGAGAGCGGATCTTCTTCGAGAAGGCCACCGTCACCACCTCGCCGGAGCCGCCCATCACCCACTACGTGCAAGGGGATCGGGTGGAGGTGTTTCCCGATGACCAGGTCATCGTTTACGACGCCCGCGTCTTTGCCGGTGGCGAGCTCACCCAAGAGGGCGATCTGCGGGCGGGGCTGCAGATTGCCTACTTGCCCCTCTTCGTCTACAGCCTGCGGGATCACCAGTGGGTGCTGCCGGGGCGCAGCGAGGCGGAAGGGGTGTTTGTCAAGTCCAGTTGGGCCTACCGCTTCGACGAGTACAACTTCGGCGGCCTGCGGCTGGATGTCCTGCAGAAGAAAGGCCTGGGCATCGGCTTTCTGCACGACTACATTCTCCCCATCCCCGATAGCGTCAACTACGGGCGAGCCCAGTTTTACCTGGTAACTGAGGCCGACCAGCGGCGCTTCTCCAGCCGCTTCCGCCTTGACCATAACTTCGACTTCTACGCCGCCAACCTCCTCGGCCAAGAGGGCCAACTGCGGGGCCAGCTCAACCTCAATCTAGACAACACCTACCGCCCTGCCGGCGGGCGCAACGACAACGCTGACCTCCGCCTCAACGCCACCTTTCAGGGGGATCTCTCCACCACCACCCTCAACATCAACCGCAGCGGATCCCAGGAGAACGGCACCTATAGCTTTCCCCTTACCCTCAGTCACATCCAGCGCTACGGGGGCGTGCCTTGGCTGCAGTCGGATCTGCGCCTGGACTACAACCAGCGGGTCAGCGTCAAAGATGGCCCAGATTTTGCCGACGCGCGGCTGACGCTGGGCGCCCAACTCACCCCACCCGGCTGGGGCGGCACCTACCGCCTCAACTACCGCGCCTACAGCAGCTCCAACGGCGACACCGAGCCGCGCCGCAACTTCGAGCTGGCCTTCAATCCCGATCTCCTCCGCATCGCTCCCGATATCTCCCTCAGCAGCACCTTCACCCTGACCCAAGAGCAACAGCCAGATCGAGAAGTGGGATCCGGCCTCAACTTTTTCAATCGCTACGAGCTGCGCTCCAGCCTTCAATTCAACGACATTCAACCGGCTCCCTGGATCACCTTCATGCCCGGCTCGATCGACTACACCCAAGTCCTGTACTCAACCCCCGACCAGGAATCCACCGTCAGCCTCAACCCCCGCCTCAGCCTCAAGCCCGCCGACTGGAACACCATCGATCTGCGCTACAGCCGCACCTTCTACGGCAACAATTCCGCTCCTTTTCAAACCCTTTCCGTCAGCCCCAAGGATGTGGATCGCCTCAACGCCAGCATTAGCTTCTTCACCCCGCGCAACTTCCTGCTCAACGTGCCCCCCGGCTACATCGCCTTTGAAGACGACCTGCCCGGCGAGCTGCCCATAGCCCTGACCTTCCCGGACGACACCCCGGAGGACTTGGAAGCGATTGCCTCCCGCAACTTGCAGGAGCTGCAGGCGGAAGTAAAAAACCTGTTGCGCTTCGACACCACCCTTGGCTACGACTTTGTCGCTCAAAAGTGGGATACCCTCAACGCCAACTTTACTTGGAACACCACCCCTGAGCTGTTCAACGTCCAGGTGCAAACGTCCTACGACCTCAACCAGGGGCAGCTACAACCGATCCGGCTGGAATATCGGGGGCGCAGCAGTACCACCTTCAACCGAGATCAACGTTCGGGTCTGGACAGCTATGAGCCGGGGATTAGCTACGCGCTGCAGGCGGTTTACGATCCGCGGTCGGGGGAGATTTCCACCTACGGCCTCGACCTAGATGCCACCCTCGGCACGCAATGGCAAAACCACTGGCGGTTCCGCCTGGGCCTAACGGAGGCAGGGATCCGCCGCATTGAGGTGCGCCGCGACCTGCGGGATTTCGAGCTGCGCTTGGCCTACGATCCTGGGGCGGCGTCGCTGCGCCTAGAAGGGATCCTGGTGGCCTTTCCCAGCCGCCCCCTGGGCCTGACCCAGGAGCGGGGAGAGTTTCACCTGACCTCGCCAGTGGGTGCCTTCAGCCTGGATAGCCTGGGGCAGTGAGCCAGGCAGGTTACAGGGGTTGACAGAAGCAGGAGGGAGGTGGCTTCGGCTACACTGGAGGGCCGGTGGTTTTTTAAGCAGTGCTCAACTCCTATGGCCAGGATCAACGACCACTTCCTCAAGCTGAAGGCCGGCTATCTCTTTCCCGAGATTGCCCGGCGGGTACAGGCCTTTGCTGCCGCCCATCCGGAAGCCCAAATTATCAAGATGGGCATTGGCGATGTTACCGAGCCGCTGCCGGAGGCCTGCCGGACGGCCATGATCCGGGCCGTGGAGGAAATGGGGGAGCGGGCTACCTTCCGCGGCTACGGCCCAGAACAGGGCTACGAGTGGCTGCGCCAAGCCATTGCCCGGCACGATTTTCAGTCTCGCGGCTGCGACATCGACGCTTCTGAGATCTTCATCTCCGACGGCTCCAAGTGCGACTGTGGCAACGTCCTGGATATTCTCGGCCACGACAACACCATTGCCATCACGGATCCCGTCTATCCCGTCTATGTGGACACCAACGTGATGGCGGGCCATACGGGGCCGGCCAACGAGCGGGGTGAGTACGAGGGCCTGGTCTATCTGCCGCTGACGGCGGAAAACCACTTCACCGCCAGCCTGCCCCAGCAAAAAGTCGATGTCATCTACCTCTGCTTTCCCAACAATCCCACCGGCGCAGTAGCAACCCGGGAGCATCTGCAGGCCTGGGTGGACTATGCCCGCGCCCACAACTCGCTCATCCTCTTTGATGCCGCCTACGAGGCCTACATTACGGAGCCTGGGATCCCCCACTCCATCTACGAGATCCCGGGGGCAAGGGAATGCGCCATCGAGTTCCGCTCCTTTTCCAAGACAGCCGGCTTTACCGGCACCCGCTGCGCCTTTACAGTGGTGCCCAAGTCGCTACGGGGCCAAGCTGCCGATGGCTCCTGGGTGGATCTCTGGAGCCTGTGGTATCGCCGCCAGTCCACCAAGTTCAACGGCGTGGCCTACATCGTGCAGCGGGGGGCAGAAGCCGTCTATTCTGAGGCAGGGCAGGCCCAGGTGCGGGCTTTGGTGCAGTTTTACCTGGAGAATGCCCGCATCATCCGCGAGCAGTTGGCCAAAGCCGGGATCCAGGCCTACGGCGGCGTCAACGCTCCCTACGTCTGGGTAAAGGCGCCCACTGGGCTGAGCAGTTGGGAGTTTTTCGACAAGCTGCTGCACACCTGCCATGTGGTGGGGACTCCCGGCTCTGGCTTTGGCAGCGCCGGCGAGGGCTACTTGCGCCTGTCGGCTTTTAACAGCCGCGCCAACGTAGAAGAAGCCATGCGCCGCATTGTCAGCGTGTTTGGGAGCTGAGCAGCCGGCCCTCCTCACCCCCAGCTCCTCTCCCCTTGGGGGAGAGGGGGGATAACCAGCATGCTGTTTCATAGCTGTCTGCAATTTCTGAAAACGCTTTCGAACTTCTCCCCTAAGGGTTCTCTGGAGTTGGATGGGTCACACTTCCACGCGGACAACCTGCTGGGTTTGGGCGGATCGCTCGGCGGCCTCGGCCACGGCGAGGGCATGGAGCATCTTTTCGGTGTCTACGTAGAGAGGGCTGCCGTGGCGCAGGTGATCCAGCACCATGCGGGTGTCTTGTTCGAACAGGCCGTGGCGGGATCCCGTCTCCAAGGGGTGGGCACTGCCGGCGCGCAACAGCATCGCCTCTTCGCCGTTGATCAGCAGGCCCCCCCGCTGGCCGTGGAACTCCAGTAGCCGCTGCGAGCACCACAGAGAGTCTCCCTTGCCATAGGTCAACACTGCCAGCAACCCGCTGGCAAAACTCAGTTGGGCTGTGCAGTAGCAACTGCTGTAGCGCTGGGGCAAATCCGGCCCGTCGTAGCGCAGTTGACAGCTCACCCGCTCCACCTTGCCCAGCAAGTCCACCAAGCGGTGAATGCGGGAGACAGCCCCCATGAGGGGGAAGCCAAACAGCTCAGGCCGGTAGGTCCAGCGGTCGGGGGCGGGGTGGGTGGCGGTGAGGGTGATGTAGCGGACGGCAAACAACTTGCCCAGCCCTTCCAGCTCCCGCCTCAGCAACAGGTGGATGCCGCTGAGGAGCTCGATGTGCTCCACGTGCAACAGCAACCGCCGCTCGGCTGCCAATTGCACCAGCGACCGGGCTTCGGCAAGGCTGAGGGCAAGAGGATATTCAACGACAGTGTGGATCCCCGCTTCCAGCGCAGCACGGGCAATGGCCCCATGATCCCGATTGATGGTGCTGACAAAAACCAGATCCAGCCGCTGCTCGCGGAAGAGAGAAGACCAGTCGAAATAGGCAACAGCCCCAAACTCGGCGGCAAAAGTAGCACTCCGCTCGGGGGATCGACCGACAACAGCCACAATCTCCACTTGCCCATCTTTGCGCAAGGCCTCAGCCCGTGAGCGAGCCGCGTAGCCGGTGCCGATGATCCCCACTCGCAAGGTCTGTTCCCTCTCCTAGCCTGCCTCTGTTTGTAGCATCACACAGAAAGGATCCCTTGTACTACCTAGCCATCAGGATCTCGCTTCACCCCAGGGAAACTCCTGCTGCACCCCTTTATTTCAAGCAGCAATAAAACCTCTCGTCACATCGCTATTGCTGCGCAACGCTGTCGCGAACGCGTCTCCCCAACTCCCCTCTCCCTGAGGGAGAGGGGACGGGGGTGAGGGATAGCTCCCTGAGGGAGAGGGGGCGGGGGTGAGGACATCAATTGTGGCCCGCCACCAGTGAAAATTAACGTAAGGTGCGGAATTCCTCACCGTCTATACGGTGGGGATGGATAGCACCCTCTGACTGATTCTGGATGTATTG
>NZ_JANSJA010000013.1:0-2537 GCF_047462335.1 Synechococcus sp. H60.1 | reverse complement strand
GCCTCGCCAAATCCCGCAAAGGCCGATTCCTTCGTTGACCCGCTCGATGCCTTGCGCCACAAGGCTTTCAGGCCTCTTGCCCCCCCTCTTCCAGGCCCTTTTTTGCCGTCTTCGACCGACCCCCTCGCAAATGGGTCTTGCATTCCTTGCCCCGCCTGGGTTTAATAGGGATAGAGTTCCCCCTTCGGGGGGATCCCTAGAAATTGGAAACGACCGGGCTGAGCGGCTGCCATGGTGGCCCCAGCATGGTTCCCCCTTCGGGGGGATCCCTAGAAATTGGAAACCCGGGGTACCCTGCGCCCCAGACGTTGCAGCCAAACGCGGTTCCCCCTTCGGGGGGATCCCTAGAAATTGGAAACTTGCTCATTCAACGCCTGATAGATGGCTTCAGGATGGTTTGTTCCCCCTTCGGGGGGATCCCTAGAAATTGGAAACAGCTACCCACAAACTGTTTACTCCTCCCTTTGACAGGGAAGTTCCCCCTTCGGGGGGATCCCTAGAAATTGGAAACATCCGGGGTGTACCCGATCTCCTTCTGCACTCTTTCACGTTCCCCCTTCGGGGGGATCCCTAGAAATTGGAAACAACAAACCCCACCCCCAGCCCCCCTTGCATCCCCCCGTGTTCCCCCTTCGGGGGGATCCCTAGAAATTGGAAACCGCCAATACCCTCGCCCAACGCCGGTGCCGCGCCGCCAGGTTCCCCCTTCGGGGGGATCCCTAGAAATTGGAAACCCCACTTCACGACCACCGGCTTGGCCGCCCGGGCCGGGTTCCCCCTTCGGGGGGATCCCTAGAAATTGGAAACCCACCGGCAACGTGCTGGTGTTCGGCGAGCGGGAGGGTTCCCCCTTCGGGGGGATCCCTAGAAATTGGAAACTTTAAAGAGCGAGAAGCTGGTTGTGGGGTTATAGACGTGTGTTCCCCCTTCGGGGGGATCCCTAGAAATTGGAAACCGGACGAGGTCCAGCGGGGCGACCTCGTCCGTCAAGAAGGTTCCCCCTTCGGGGGGATCCCTAGAAATTGGAAACTTCATCCACCGCGACGGCTATCTGGGCTTAAAAAACTTGTTCCCCCTTCGGGGGGATCCCTAGAAATTGGAAACGACCGCCCCCAGGTAGCTGGACAAGTACTTGGGGTTGAAGTTCCCCCTTCGGGGGGATCCCTAGAAATTGGAAACGGGATGCCTGGACGTACCCCGATGACAGCGGCTATTTGATAGTTCCCCCTTCGGGGGGATCCCTAGAAATTGGAAACCCTGTGCATTATTGACAGCCGGCTTGGTTGTCAGAGGTTCCCCCTTCGGGGGGATCCCTAGAAATTGGAAACGAGCACGTCCGCCCGCGACCGAGGCTTGCTGTCCTGGTCAGGGTTCCCCCTTCGGGGGGATCCCTAGAAATTGGAAACACGATGGATTCGCCTTGTTTTAGCTCATCGTCGTCGCCGTAAGTTCCCCCTTCGGGGGGATCCCTAGAAATTGGAAACACGTTGATGCTGATGATGGTGTAATCGTCACGAACATCGATATCGTTCCCCCTTCGGGGGGATCCCTAGAAATTGGAAACAGATGGTGAGGCGCCCGGTCAGCACCAGGTACGCCCCACAGTTCCCCCTTCGGGGGGATCCCTAGAAATTGGAAACGCTCTCTCAGGGAGAGCCGAATGTTGATCGCTGTGCCAATGAACTGTTCCCCCTTCGGGGGGATCCCTAGAAATTGGAAACGTGAATAATCGCCAAGACAGAGTTCTTCTCAAGAAACTCTGTGTTCCCCCTTCGGGGGGATCCCTAGAAATTGGAAACTCCAGCGTTCCTGGCTTTGTTGGCTAGTTCATTCGGGTGTTCCCCCTTCGGGGGGATCCCTAGAAATTGGAAACGGGTTCGGGTGGCCTGACATATTTAAGCGAACCATAGTGTTCCCCCTTCGGGGGGATCCCTAGAAATTGGAAACGATAGGAGCCAGCCGAGGTTCCAACAGGGCCACGTTTGTGGTTCCCCCTTCGGGGGGATCCCTAGAAATTGGAAACGGCGGGCGCGGCCGCTGACAGCCGAGAAGCTGGAGGTTCCCCCTTCGGGGGGATCCCTAGAAATTGGAAACGAGTTGGAGAACACAAACGGGGAAGACCCCCCGCTCGCGGATGGTTCCCCTTCGGGGGGATCCCTAGAAATTGGAAACCCAACTCAAAGGGCACCAAGACGACGGTGACCTGCTCCAGGTTCCCCTTCGGGGGGATCCCTAGAAATTGGAAACCAGGCGTCGTAGGTTGCTTGGGTGATTCCCCGGTTGTTCCCCCTTCGGGGGGATCCCTAGAAATTGGAAACGTAACCTTCCGGTCGTCGACGGTTATGTCGAGACCGACAGCGGTTCCCCCTTTGGGGGGATCCCTAGAAATTGGAAACGAGAAGGGCTATGGTGCTAAGCCAAGCCCTTCTTTCTTTCGGTTCCCCCTTTGGGGGGATCCCTAGAAATTGGAAAGGAAATCTTTGGTTCCCCCTTTGGGAGGATCCAATGAGCTCAGTGCTGCCAAAGCTGGCTCTGAC
>NZ_JANSJA010000012.1:0-2567 GCF_047462335.1 Synechococcus sp. H60.1 | reverse complement strand
CTTCCTTTCCGAGAAGCCAAGACAGCCCTACAGAAGCTGGATCTGGAGCGTATCGCTGTACTGAGGGTAGCAACAGATGGACAAGAGGTGGAGATGTTGACTAGCTTGGAGCTGTGGCTCAAGGACATCAAGGTCATCTATGTGGAGTTTGGCTCGGAGCAAGACCGCAAGCAGATTGACCGGATGCGGGATCCTTCTCACATAATCTGGCGGGGGATCATGTCTCAGGGTAGCCAGGGCTGTCTGTGCTACCTGAGTAGAAGCTACATTCCAGACGGAGCTAATGACTAAAATAGGAGAGTGAGCTATGGAAAACTCTGAAAATACAGCTCTGCAGCCTCGTGTTCTACTGAGTTGGCCAATTTCACCAGACTATGTACCTCCTCCAGTTTTTTCCAGTCAACAAGTGACCTTGTGCCCGAGAGGAGGAGCTAAAGGTTTTGTAGAATCCTCTAGCGTCTGTCAAGATCTCATTAAATGTCCAGAGGAAGAGTATGACATTTACGACTTTATACAAAAATCATCTCAAATTGAGAATAAAAGATTTGACTTACTAATCGTTCGAGCATCTAGTTGTGAGCCAAGCATCCCTATCAATACTAAAAAGCTTAAGTGCCCGACTGTTTTACTTGCAGGAACCACTCATCAGGAGCGTTTTCCAATTAGCTATCTCTTAGCTTACTGTGCAACTGAAGACTTTGACTACATCGTTACTCCTATCAACCGTCATCACTTGCACTGGTTTGCAGCAGCAGGGTTTAGCAATACAGCGTGGCTGCCACTCATACACATGCACACGGTTACTCATGAATGGGTGGAGACCAGAGAAGACAAAGTTGCTTTTTTAGGACATGCGGGTAGTTTTCATCCAAGGCGAGTTCGGCTGCTCAACACTCTAAAGGAGGCCGGCTTGCCTCTAGTAGCAAAGTCTGGAACTAGGGAGGAAGGTGCTCGCTTGTTTGCTCACTCCTTAGTTTCATTTAACTGTAGCTTAAACGGAGACTTTAACCTAAGAAACCTCGAGATTATATCCGCAGGAGGATTTCTGTTGACAGATCGCTTATCGTTTGCTTCTGGTTTTGATGAGTATCTTACTCCAGGCTTGTACTGTGATGTCTATGACTCCGAGTCTGAGCTAGTAGAAAAAGTCAAGTTTTACTTGGAGAACCCAGAGTTAGCGACAGAAATCGCGAGAAGAGCCTACGAGAAGTTCTTTACAGGCTGGCACCCAAGGTATCGGGTAGCTGACCTGATGAACTGGGTGTTTAAGGGAGAACTGCCTGAATTTTACGCGGGCAACTCCGATCCTCGATTCTTCATTAGCACCTCTAATAACGATCTTATGGATACACGGCTAGCTATCTATGAATCTGTTCAGGAGCTACACCGGGTAGAAGAGAGACTTAAGATACTGGTTAGTAAGGAGTGTCCAGTAGCAATTGTCTCGGATCTCCTAGATCTGCCTAGGCTAGAAGTCTACGCTGAGGCTGGCTTCCCAGTGTCTGAGCTTCCGAAGACAGATAGAGTCACATCCAGAGTGGATGTTTTTAAGGAGGGACATAACTATTCGAACGGTGGTATTTGGGATGTTTTAATTGTCAATTCCAGCAACGACCTTATTTCTCAACTTTTACCTTACTCTAAGTTTGCTTTTGTCCTTGGAGACCAGAATCAGATAGTATTTTCCAACGCAACGAGATTGGCAAACATTGAAACAATTTATTATAGTTTGTCTAGAGCAGACGGCTCCTCCTGTCGAGTTGAGATACGCTTTTATAAGGAAGGAGAAGACTCAACAAGATATACTTTTGATGAAATATTTAGAAAGCAATCTTACCCGTTTCTAGACTTTGTCGATGATGTATCACTAATAGTTGACGTAGGAGCAAACATTGGTATTGCCAGCACTTACTTTCGAGCATTGTACCCAAATGCCAAGATTCTTTGTTTTGAGCCTGATTCATTGGCCTTCCACTTGTTAAAGCTAAACAGTGTCACAATAGGGAACTGCGATTTGTACCCATTCGGCTTATACAGCGATGACATTGACAAAGTTTTTTACAGTAGTCTCATAACACCTTCCCATAGCTCTGTATACAAAAATCGAGACACTGCTTTCCCAAGAATTGTCCGTTTTGTAAAGGCGAGCTCATTTTTAAAGAGCATTGGCATTGCAAAAATTGATATCCTCAAGATAGACACGGAAGGCTGTGAGACCCAAATACTGAAGGATCTCTTTGAGATGTTAGCTGACGTTAAGATAATATACTTAGAGTTTCATTCAGAGGAAGATAGGCGAATAATCGATCAAATTCTGAGTACCACCCATGTTCTCTGTAGGGGAAATATATTTGACGCACATCGAGGAACGCTTTGCTACTTAAACAAGAAGAACATCCTTCATAATCCATTGATAGAGCCTCTTCGGTAGGAGCAGTTTATTTAGCCAACCAACGACCAGCCTGGTAAGGCAGACTCTAAACTGCTCCTCTAACTTACTTGTCCATCACTACATCGAGATCCACCCCCAGTTCTCGCAGCTTTTGGGCCAGGCGCTCCGCCCGCTG
>NZ_JANSJA010000011.1:11090-22049 GCF_047462335.1 Synechococcus sp. H60.1 | reverse complement strand
CGCTGGGATCCGGCAGGCAGCTCATGGGGATCGATCACCCCCTTGGGCAGGTAGGCAAACTCCCGTAGCGGCGTTACCATCGGGTCTTCCGTGACCTTGGAAGGCAGACGGCCCAGCGCCACCTGATGGTAGTTCAGTTCGTGGCGGTCGTAGGTGGCTAGCTCATAATCTTCGGTAACCGAGAGGCAATTGGTGGGGCAAAACTCGACGCAATTGGCACAGAAAATGCATACCCCAAAATCAATGCTGTAGCTATAGAGCTCTTTTTTCTTCAGCTCAGTGTTATAGACCCAGTCCACCACCGGCAGGTCGATGGGGCAAACCCGAACACAGATCTCGCAGGCAATGCACTTATCGAACTCGAAATGAATGCGTCCCCGAAAGCGCTCGGAGGGGATCAATTTCTCAAAGGGGTACTGAACAGTTACGGGCCGGCGGTTCATGTGGTCGAAAACCACCCCCATCCCCTGGCCGATGTACTTGGCCGCTTTGAAAGCATCGCTTACGTATTCGCCAACTCGCTTTAGAAAAGTCATGGTCGCTTTCCTCTCTCTTGTACTCTCATTCAACCCCCGAAAAAACTTGGGAAGGCGAGTTTCAAAGCTGCCGTCAACAGCAAATTGACAAACGAGACGGGCAGCAGAAATTTCCACCCCAAGTCCAACAGTTGGTCAATGCGCACCCGCGGCAAGGTCCAGCGCAAGAGGATGGCCAAGAACACGAAGATAAAAGCCTTGACCATCGTCATGAGAATCCCTAAGACCGCCGCGCCGATCTGCAAAAAGGGGTTGTCCAACGGGATCCCAGCCCAGGCGGCGATCGTCTCCACCGGCACCACAAACGACCAGCCGCCCAAGTACAACACCGCCGCAATTAGGGAAGCCAGCAGCAGGTTGGCGTAGGAGCCCAAGTAAAACAGGGCAAACTTCATGCCGGAGTACTCCGTTTGGTAGCCAGCCACCAGCTCCTCCTCGGCTTCCGGCAAGTCGAACGGGATCCGCTCCGTTTCTGCCAGGGCCGAGATCAAGAAAATGACAAAACCAATCGGCTGCCGCCAGACGTTCCAACTGAGGATCCCCAGCCCGCTCTGCTGCTCCACAATCCCCACGGTGTCTAGGCCGTTGCTCATCAGCACTACCGCCAGCACCGACAGAGCTAGGGGCAGCTCGTAGCTGATCGACTGAGCTGCCGCCCGCAGCCCCCCCAGCAGGGAATACTTGTTGTTGGAGCCGTAGCCGGACATCAACAAGCCAATGGGCTGCACGCTGGAGGTGGCGATCAGGAAAAAGACGCCGATGGCGATGTTGGAGATCAACAGGTTTTGGCCGAAGGGAACCACCAGGTAGCACAAAAAGACCGGCAGGAAAACCAAGATCGGCCCCAGCGTGAACAAAACCGGGTCGGCCAGGCTGGGCAGCACATCCTCCTTCGTCAAGAGCTTGATGCCATCGGCAATCGGGATCAGTACCCCCTGGGGGCCAGCCATGTTGGGGCCAATCCGCTGTTGGGCTGCTGCCGAGATCTTGCGCTCCAGCCAAGTCATCACCATCACCCCTAGGGTGGCGGCGATGACCAGCAGCAACATGGGCAGGGGCATCCAGAGGGCATGAGCGACGCCTGGGCTCAAGCCCAAGTTTTGCAGGGCAGTCTCAAAGCCGAGCTGTAGGTCGATACCGGCAGTTGTCATGGGGTTGAGTAGCTCCCTAAAGACGGTGGGTCAAAAAAACCTGGGATCCCGTGTCGTTAACTAAGCCTTGCCGTTGGGATCCGACTGAGAGGGACGGTGGCGGCGGCGTAGCTCCTGCTGAATGATGGCCTGGAGGCGAGCATCAGATAGCTGCTCGGCGCGGCGACGCCTTTCTTCTTGGTACTTGGCCCATTGCTTGGGGCCGATAATTGCGGCAATAGTTGCAACAATCAAAAGCGGCAGAACCAAGATCGCCCAGGCCATCGCCTTTATCCTCGCTTTCCTAGCGGTATTTTAGCGATCCACCTCCCCCATGATGATGTCGATGCTGCCCAGAATGGCGATCATATCGGCTACCTTCATGCCGCGAATGAGCTGAGGCAGCACCTGCAGGTTGACAAAGCCAGGCGGACGAATTTTCCAGCGCCAGGGACAGACATTGTCGTCGCCGACGATGTAAATGCCCAGCTCGCCTTTGGCGCTCTCCACCCGCACGTAGGCCTCTCCTTTGGGGATCTTGAAGTTGGCCGAGGGTTTTTTGCTGATGAACTGGTAATCGCCTTTGTTCCACTCCGACTTTGGCCCCTCCAGCATGCGTTTGGCTTCCAGATTTTCAAAGGGGCCACCGGGCAGAGCCTTCACCGCCTGCTGGACAATTTTGCAGGACTCGCGCATCTCCTTCATGCGCACCCGATAGCGGGCCAGGCAATCCCCCTCTGGGTAAACGGCCACCTCCCAGTCGAAGTCGTCGTAGCACTCGTAGTGATCCACCTTGCGCAGATCCCAGTTGACGCCGCAGGCGCGCAGCATGGGGCCAGATAGCCCCCAGTTGATGGCATCCTGCTTGGAGATAACCCCCACCCCTTCCAGCCGCCGGCGGAAAATGGGGTTGTCAGTAACCAGCCGCTCGTACTCATCTACTTTGGGCAGGAAGTACTCGCAAAAATCGAGGCATTTTTCCGTCCAGCCGTAGGGCAAATCCACCGCTACGCCCCCGACGCGGAAGTAGTTGTTGTTGATGAGGCGCATGCCGGTGACGGCTTCAAACAAATCCAAGATCCACTCCCGCTCCCGCATAGCATAGAGGAAGGGGGTTTGGGCACCCAAGTCCGCCAAGAAGGGGCCGAACCAGAGCAGGTGATTGGTGATGCGGGTCAGCTCTAACATGATCACGCGCAAGTAGCTGGCCCGCCGGGGCACCGGGATCCCAGCCAGTTTCTCGACGGCGTTGACGGTGATGGCCTCGTTGAACATGCCAGCGCCGTAGTCCCAGCGAGAGACGTAGGGCAGGTATTGCACCACGGTGCGGTTTTCGGCAATTTTTTCCATGCCGCGGTGCAAGTAGCCGATCACGGGCTCGCAATCAACGATGTTTTCGCCATCGAGGGTGACCAGCAGGCGCAAGACCCCGTGCATAGAGGGATGGTGCGGCCCAAAGTTGAGCAGCATCCGGTCGGTACGGGTCTCGATCATGGGCATGGCCATAGCCGCCGCCTCCGCAACTGAAGAATGTTTATGGTCTGCAACATTTGCAGTATAACGGCTTTCCCGCGGTTCCTCGGCCTCTCGGGCCATCAGGGATCCCAATTTTCGTCATTGAGGATCCCCTAATGGGTTCGGCTAGAGTGTTTTAAAGAAAGGTAAGGAGAGGGATGGCGGCATCTGGTTCACCCCCGAATGGCTTATCTCGGCGGGAGCAACAGCATCCGCTATATGCCACCGACAGGGCTGTGCTTGATGAGCTGATGGCGCAGGCTCGGGAGAACCCTCCCTCCGATTGGGTGCTGGCCGAAGTCGCCCGTCTGCGCATCCGCTATCAAGGTTTCCCTGGCGCCTGGGATCTGCAGCAGGATTTGGATCAGATCTTGGAGCAGTGGGGCCTGAGCGAAGAGGAGCTGTTTGCCCGCACCCGCCAGATCCACGCCCGCGGCCAGGTGTACGACCGTAGCTTCAGCACGCGAGACGACTGGGCCTAGGAGGCCTGGAGTTGCTCCGCAAAAACAGGATCCAGAGGCACATCCAAAGCGGCGATGACCTTGGTCCAGAAGTTCATAAAGCCGATCCAGGCCGAGAGCTCCACCAGATCTTCATCCGACCAGATGGCTTTGAGTCGGGAAAAGAAGCTGTCGGTAACCACCATGCTGGGCACGGTCATGCGCTCGGCGTACTCGATGGCCAGTTTCTCCGCCTCGGTGTAGAGGGTGCTGGTGCGGGCCTGGGCCACCGCCGCAATTTTGGCCGGGCTAGCTCCGTGTTTTTGCGCCTGCAGGGTGTGGTAGGGCAGGCAGTAGTGGCGGCAGCCGTTGATCTGGGCAATGCGGATGCTGACCAGCTCCTTCAGCTCTTCGGGCAGGTTGGGGTTGTCGGTGTGCAGCGCCCCGTAAAGGTTCATCACCGCCCGCATCAGTTGTGGCTTATGGGCCATCACCTGTAGCGGGTTGAGGGCGGTGCCGTAGGTTTTCTCCAGGCTTTCGTAAACCTTCTGCAGTTGCTTATCGGCTTTTTCTGGGGGAACAGGAGGGATCCGCATGGATGATCTATAAAATTGCAGCATTCTCGACTTTAGCGCGTTTGGGGGATCCGCCCAAGCCTTCCACTCCGCTGCCCTGGCTGTTTCCTCAGGGATCCCTGCTCCCACTGAGGAGTGAGCTTCAAGCCTTCTGACAACTTTGGGTGCGGGCTTTCCCGGCCCCACCGTCAAGCCGGACGGCAGCCCTGTTTGCAAGCCCCAACTCAATTCCCCAAGGACTGCTCGAGGGCCTCCACCTGCTGCTGCGTGGCCGTAGCCCCTTGATTGAGGGTTTGCTGGAGCTGTTCCCGCGACTGGTAGATCTGCAGCGGCCCTCCCTGGGGGATTCCTTGCTGGGCGGCCTCAGGGCTGGCCTGTTCCGGCCTCGGCTCTGAACCGAGCGGGTTGCGATAGAGGCGGTTCACAACCAAAAAGCCCACCAGCACCACGGCAGTTGCCACCAAAAGTCGAACCATACCCGGATCCCTTGCGAGCACCTGGTTCTAAAATGCCCAAAAAGAGCCTCAAGTATCAGAGGTCGGGCACAATGGTACAGACTGCTCAGCCGGTACGGGTTGGCATTGGGGGCCCGGTGGGATCCGGAAAAACCGCCCTGGTGGAAAAGCTCTGTCTGGCGCTGCGGGATCACCTGTCTTTGGCCGTGGTGACCAACGATATTTATACCCGCGAAGATGCCGAGTTTTTGGTGCGGGCCAAGGCGCTGGAAGCGGAGCGGATCATCGGCGTGGAGACCGGCGGCTGTCCCCACACGGCCATTCGGGAAGACGCCTCCCTCAACCTCGATGCCATTCAGGAGCTGGAGCGCCGCTTCTGTCCCCTGGATCTCATCCTGGTGGAATCGGGGGGGGATAACTTGGCAGCCACCTTCAGCCCAGAGCTGGTGGATGCCTGCATCTATGTTATTGACGTGGCCGAAGGGGACAAGATCCCGCGCAAGGGGGGGCCGGGGATCACCCGCTCTGACCTGCTAGTGATCAACAAGATCGACCTGGCGCCCTACGTAGGGGCAGACTTGGGGGTGATGGAACGGGATGCCCGCCGCATGCGGGGGGACAGGCCTTTTGTCTTCACCAACCTGCGCACGGGCGAGGGGCTGGAGCAGATCCTGAGCTGGCTGGAGCGGGAGGTGCTCTTTCGCTCCATCCAGGCCGATTCTCCCTCTGTGAGCCACCTGTGAACTTCGGCAAGGCCCTCTTGAAGATCAGCCGCCAAGGCCAACAGACCCACATTTGGGAGTATTCTCAGGCCCCCCTGCAATGGCTGGGATCCCCGGGTGAGCCGACACTCTATTACCTACGCAACCCCAATGGTGGACTGCTGGGCGGGGATCGCCACCACATCGCCATCGAGCTGGGGGCAGGCGCAGCGCTGGAAATTCGCACCCAAGGGGCAACCCGCCTCCACCCCGGCCTGAGCCGGCAACAGGCCAAGGTCAAGCTGGCTCCCACCAGCCAACTGATCTGGATCCCTCACCCGACCATTCTGGGCGCAGGAGCAGACTTCCGCCAACAGGTGCAGATCGAGCTGGATCCCAGTGCCCGCTTGGCCTATGCCGAGATCTGGACAGCC
Organism: Synechococcus sp. H60.1; assembly: GCF_047462335.1. Taxonomy (NCBI): domain Bacteria; kingdom Bacillati; phylum Cyanobacteriota; class Cyanophyceae; order Synechococcales; family Synechococcaceae; genus Synechococcus; species Synechococcus sp. H60.1. Next base: position 16,263 of record NZ_JANSJA010000011.1, on the reverse strand, counting down.
GGGCGGCTGGCCATGGGGGAATGCTGGCAGTTTCGGCGCCTTTCCAGCAGCTTGCGGGTTTGGGTCGCTGCCGGGATCCCCGCCTCCACAGACGGGAGCAAACTCTGGCTGCAGGAGCACCTAGACCTGCGCTTTCCCCACCAGCATATCTCCGCCGCGTCGGTGCTGGGATCCCATCTCTGCTGGGGATCCCTGTACTTACTGGGGGATTGGCCAGAGCCGGAGTGGCCGACGGATACGCACCACTGGCTGCTGCGGTCGCCGGATCCCGTCTGTCAGGGCTGGATCCTACGCCAGGTGGGACCCCAGGCAGAGGCCATCTGGCAGCAGTTTGGCCAAGTTGTGCAACAGCTTGCCCCGGCCAAGAGAAGCTCAAACCAGGGGTGGTAGGCTAGGGCTGGCTTAGCCCAACCCGTTGCACGAGATCATGAACGCCGCTCGACGCATTATCAGACGTTCCGTCCGCAAGGGGCGAAGCCGCTGGCTCCTCCTCTACGAAAAAGGAATGGCCGTGCTGGCTTTGGGCAACCTGTGCTTGGTGCTCTTCGACCTCAGCTACGTGCCCTGGCGAGACTTCTGGCTCCAGGGGCGGGTGCAGATCTTCGGTGCCTTTGGCCCTCCCATTCCCTTGCCCATCCTCTCCCAACAGACCAGCCGCTCCCCGGTAACCGACCTGTACGACCCGGTTAAAGGCATTGAGCCCAACCCGGAAACCCAGCGCTACTTGGCCCTGGTGGATGAGCTGCGCCAGGTCACCCTGCGCTTTGGGGTGGAGTCGGAAGCAGCGGCACCGATCCTAGCCCGCCTGCGGCAACTGAGCGACGAGATGATCGAGACCAACCCCTTTCAGGCCGCCAACAAAACCGGCCAGTTTGTGCGCATCCTCAACTTGATGCGGGAGCACATCCCCGAAGCCGACTCGGCCAAGGCTGCCTTCGCCCGCTTCTGGACTGCCGAATACTTGGCCAGCGTCGATCCCAAAGACGGGATCGAATTTTTCCAGGCCCGCCTGCGCCCCCTCTTCGAGACCAATTACTCCCGCCCCATCGGCGAGAGCGGCAACCCGGTGGACTTTTTCCCCCTGCTGGACCTTCCCTTTGCCTTGCTGTTTGGGCTGGAATTTGTGCTGCGCACGGTGGCCATCAGCCGTCGCTACACCGGCGTCAATTGGCTGGATGCCATGCTCTGGCGCTGGTACGATGTGCTGCTGCTGTTGCCCTTTTGGCGCTGGCTGCGGGTAATCCCCGTTACCATCCGGCTGGGACAGGCGCAGTTGCTGGATCTGGAGCGGATCCGCGCCCAGGTGAGCCAAGGCTTTGTTACCAACTTCGCCGAAGACCTGACCGAGGTCATCGTCGTGCGGGTGATCAACCAAATCCAGGCATCCATCCAGCGGGGATCCTTGCCCCTGTTGCCAGCAGCCGATCCCTCCCGCAGCTACATCGACCTCAACGAGATCAACGAGCTGGAAGCCATTGCCAACCTGGTTTTTCGCACCGTCCTCTACCGCGTCCTGCCCCAGGTTCAGCCGGAGGTGGAGCAATTGCTCCGCTACAACCTGGATGGCCTGCTCAAACAACTCCCCGCCCTGCAAACCCTGGAACGGCTACCCGGCCTCGGATCCCTGCCCGGCCAACTGACGGAGCGCCTGGCCAGCGAGCTGACCACCACCACCTATAAAACCTTGACCCACAGCTTCGAGGATCCCGTCGGCTCCCAGTTGGCGGCCCAACTGTTGCGGCGCTTTGGCGAAGTCTTGGCCAACGAACTCACCCAGCAACATGCGCTGGATGAGATCCGCTCCCTGTTACAAGACTTGCTGGAAGAGATTAAGATCAGCTACGTGGAGCGCCTCTCCCACGAAGATCTGGAGGAAGTGATGGAGCAAACCCGCAAGCTGCGGCAAAAAGCTCAACAACTGCAGCAAGCCCGCGGTGCGTAGGGATGGTTGACGAGGTTCCACCGGTTCAGTAGGATAATGGTTCCAGTCCGGGCGAGTGGCGGAACTGGTAGACGCACCGCACTCAAAATGCGGCGGGAAACCGTGTCGGTTCGAATCCGACCTTGCCCATGGCAAAAAGCTCAGTGACTCCGGTCTGGGCGTTAGCCCTTGAGAAGCGGCTGCTGCCACCGAGATAGGCAAGGAACGGAAAAAAGGTTGACCGGATCCCGCTTTGGCAACTAGCCTAAAAAGGGCTGAAGAGATCCTCTTCAGGCTGTCCGGGTTATTCCGGTTCAACTTTCTTGGAGGAAAACGTTCAACACCATGGACGCTTCTGGCAGTTGTAGCACTGGCCGGCAAGGATCGCTCTTCGGGGATCAAATCCTTGGAGACCTACATCCTACTGGTGTCTTCCTTTTTCCCGCTGACAGCTTCAGTCGTCGCTTGAGAGGATCCCGTTTCGCCAACGCGAAGGGGCAGGAGAGCTTTCTCAAATAGCTTCTGGCTTGGGTGGCTCTCTCGGTCGGCGACGAACAGATGGGCTGAGCAGAGCTCGACCTGAGCATCGGAAAAGGGAAAATCAGGAGTGCTTCAAAGGGGACTTCCCCTGGCTTTGGCTTTTGTAGGTGTTCGTGGGCCAGGGGATCCCTTTTATCGACTTGGGCTTTTGGGCTTCGAGTCGGATCTAAGGTTTTGTGAGGCGTTCAGCTTCAGGGCTCCCATGAGCTTTGGAGCACGAGTTGGCCGTTGCCCTCCGGGTCTTTTATCCGGCTAACTTCAACCTTCGGAGGTTTGTTATGCGGCAAAACATGCTTCGCGATCTTCTCTCTCCCGCCTCTTTGGAAGCCGCCAAGCGAGCGGCCAATCGTGCCCCTATTGCCGAGCTGGTGCAGCAGTTAATGGAGATTTCTCCACGGCAGCGGGTTTTGGCTTTTCGCCTGTTGGAAAAAGACAAAGCTATGGCGGTATTTGAGTATCTGCGGCCCGAAGAACAGGCCGATCTCATCCGCAGCATGGAAGACCCAGAGGTGATCCGGCTGGTGGAAGCCCTACCCCCAGACGAGCGGGTGCGTCTATTTGAGGAGCTGCCGGCCAAAGTTACCAAGCGGCTGATCGCCAACCTCAGCCCAGAAGCCCGTGAAGCCGTGAATATCCTGCTGAACTACCCGGAGCGCAGTGCCGGTCGGCTGATGAACCTGCGCTACTTGGCGGTGCGCGATACCCTCACCGTTGGGGCGGCTTTGGCCAGCGTGCGCGACTCCCAACTGGGGGACGACGAGCTGGATGTCATCTTTGCGGTCGATGACCAGCGGTTCTACAAAGGTCTGGTGCGCACCGTGCGGCTGGTGAAAGTGGATCCCGACCTACCCATTCGGGAGCTGATCGAAGGATCGGATATTGTTGCTCGGGTTACCGATCGAGATTTGCAAGCAGCCCGCCTGCTTAAGGATTCCGGCTTGCCGGCCATTCCGGTGGTAGACAGCGAAGGGCGCTTGGTGGGGGATATCACCTTTGAGGATGTGATCAACTTGGTGGAAGAGGAGGCTACGGATGCGGCTTTGGCCCAGGCCGGGGTGGCTAGCTTGCTCAGCCGCGATAAGGTGTGGAGCGAGCGGCTGGTCAAGGGATCCCGCTGGTATTCTGTGCGTTTGCGCCTCACTTTTTTGATCATCACCCTGATCGGTGGCATGTTGGTGGGGGGAGTGATTGAAACCTTTGAGGAAGTGTTGCAGGCAGTTACAGCGGCGGCTGTTTTCATCCCGGTGATCATGGATATGGGCGGCAATGTTGGCACCCAATCCACCACCATCTTTGCCCGTGGTCTCGCCTGGGGCCATATCAACGTGAAGCAGTTTCTTGGCTACTTGCTGCGAGAAGCCAGTATTGGCGGCATTATTGGTGTCATTCTAGGGGTTGCGGCTGGGGTGATTGCTTACTTCTGGCAGGGAGCACCCAATGGGATCCCACAGTTGGGTCTCGCAGTGGGCCTATCTATGGCCATTGTGTTGACTTTAGGAGCTTTTCTGGGGGCGATTCTGCCCTGGATCCTCTTAAAGCTGGGCTTTGACCACGCTCCCGGGGCAGACCCTTTCATCACCACCATCAAAGACTTCACCGGTCTCTGGGTGTATTTCACCCTGGTAGCTTGGCTGGTCGGCGTTGAAGTCGAGCTCTGAGGCCGCTCTTTTCCCCTTGCAGTCCAACTTCGGCTCCCAGGCTACCCCCGGCCTGGGGGAGCTGGGTTGAGATTGAATCCGATTATTCGTTCAGGAGGTGTGCCATGACCTTGAAAGCTCCTTCCACCACAGCTCAGTTCCGGTTGCTGCTGCAGCGCTACGCCCATCGAGTCAGCATAACCTGCGCTTTAGAAACAGGTGGTAAGCTGGCCCCAGAAGTGGCCTTTGCTCAACTGGAAACCCTCTGGCAGGCTCTGGAACAGGCGGCCAAAGCCCTTGGGATCCCAGATGTGGCCGGCTAGCCCTCACTCCTCCACGAGAACTGGAGCCTGACCTATGACCTGGATCGACTTCACCTTCCGCCTAACGGTTGCTTTTATTTTGGGATCCCTCATCGGGTTGGAGCGACAGTGGCGGCAGCGCATGGCCGGCCTGCGCACCAACACCTTGGTGGCCACCGGTTCAGCCTTGTTTGTCATGCTCTCAGTTCTCACTCCTGATGAAAGCAGCCCGACCCGCATTGCTGCCCAGGTGGTATCGGGGATCGGCTTTTTGGCCGGGGGCGTGATCCTCAAAGAAGGGGCCAGCGTGCGCGGCTTGAACACCGCTGCCACCATCTGGTGTGCGGCTGCCGTGGGAGCCTTTGCCGGGGCGGGGTATATTCCCCAAGCCGCTATTGGGGCAGGAGCTGTGCTGATTTCCAATATTCTGCTGCGCCCCCTGGGCTACCGCATCAACCAGCAGCCCCTCAAAGGCACAGAACTGGAACTGGTCTATGAGTGTTCATTTATTTGCAAAAGCCATGCGGAAGCCCACCTGCGCGCTCTGCTGCTGCAGGGCATAGCCCCTTCCCATCTCAAATTGCGAGCTCTCTACAGCGAAGATCTGGAGAACAAGCCCGACCTCGTTAAAGTCGAAGCAGAGCTGGTCACCCAAACCCGCGATGACCAGGCTCTAGAACAGGTTGTCAGCCGCCTCAGCCTCGAACCAGGGGTGATGACCGCCCGCTGGCGGATCATCGAACAGGAGTTTGGATAGTTGAGCCTTCCCTCCT
>NZ_JANSJA010000011.1:0-10990 GCF_047462335.1 Synechococcus sp. H60.1 | reverse complement strand
CTTCCCTCCTTATAGGAGAGGGAAGACATCACCACCAACCGGGGCAGGCTCTCAGATAGATCAGCCCCAAAGCCTCGGCGAGGATTTCGCTAGGGAGAAAACCCCCCGGCAGCTCGATCCAGGCGACGCGCCAGTTGCCAGCCCTCCACCTCAGCCAAAGGCTGTAGCCCCAGCTCCTGGAGCGATAGCTGCTGAGCTTGGACAGGGGAGACCCAGAGGTAATCCCCATGTTCCCCTGCCCGTAGGGCCTGGTTATCTACCCATCGCCCGGGGTTAGGGGTGTAGAAGGCGAGGGCCTGGGCTTGACAGACATCCGGCAGGCCGCTGCGGCCAATGTCTACCACGGGAAAATCGGGGTCGGCAGAGCCCAGCATCTGTTTCCAGTCCATCTGAGCGAAGGCGGGATTGAAATTGCCAAAGTCAGGCCGCAGAACAATGCTGACCATGGTGAGGAGGCTGGCAGCTAGGAGCGTACCCACCCAGAGTTCACCAGCATAGTGCAGCACCCGCCGCCAGCTCCAGATTGCCGGCAAGAGCAGATATAACAGACCAATGGCCACCAACGACCAGGCGTGGGGTTGGAGCAGCTCCAATCCCTCGACATCCCGCCTGACGGCCACTCCCAAACCCAAAAGCAGGGTCCCCACCGCCGCCAGCCCCCAGGAGAGCACCTGGGCCAGGTGGGGCCTGTCTCGCAAAGAACCTCGTCCCGCTGTTGCCACCGAGCCGGTGCGGAGCGGAAACGGCAGAGCTTGATCCAGGGCCACCCCTGCCAGGAGAGCCAGCCAGGGATAGAGCTGTACCGTGTAGTAGGGCGTTTTGGTGGGGTAGAGCTGCAAGAGCAAAAGCAACAGCAAGGGGAAAGACCAAACCAGCAGGGTGGATCCCGGCTTTTGCCGCAGCAGCAGCCAGCCTCCTACCAAGGCCAAAACCGTCCAAGGAAAGCCGTGGATCGGGAGGTGCCAAAAGTAGTACCAGCCAGTGGCATCGGCATGGAAGGGTTCTCGCCCCAGATCCCATACCTTCCCCACCAAGGCAGCCAGCACCTTTGCGCCATACACCCCCATAGCCGGCACCAGCCAGAGCCCAAAGATCCCCAGGCCCAGCAACATCCCCAGCCAAAAAGAGCTGGATCCCAGCCAATGCCGCCGCTGCTGCCACAGGTAGGGGATCAAAGCAACCCCCGGCAGCAGGATCATGGCACTCTTCATCAAGAGGCCCAGCCCAAAGGCTACCCCCACCAACCAAAACCAGCGCCGGTGGCCGCGGCTGCCGTTGACTAGGGCCAGGATCCCCAAGAGCTCTAGGCAGGTTAGGGGCACGTCCTGCCCCACCAGCCGTCCCTGCTGCACCCAGAGGTAGCAGAGGGGTAAAACCGCCATGCCCAGCAGGGCTGCCCGGGTTGGCAAAAAGGCCCGCCCAATCCAGCCAATGAGGGGAATAGAAAGCAGAGCCGCTAGGATCCCGGGCAGCCGCGCCGCCCACTCGTTTACGCCGTAGAGGGCAAAGCTAAGGGCCACACTCCAGGTGAGCAGGGGAGGTTTTTCAAAAAAGGGCTCCCCCAGAAAAGTTGGCCCCAGCCAGTTGCCTCCCCGCAGCAGCTCGCGGGCCATCTGGGCATAAAAGCTCTCGTCACAGCCAGCCAAGCTGGGATCCGCCCCCGAAAGCACAAACAGCGGCACTGCCAGGCCCGTGATCCACAGGCTCAGGCCCCAAAAGGACAGCAGGTTTGGGTCGCGGCGAAACTGGACAAAAGAAGTACTGCTTAGACGGTTGGGGTTGCCGGAAGGACGCATGAGACAAGCCCTCTGAAACAGCAGCCAGTGGCGGCTCTAACCAGACTAGACTCCGCGGAAAGAGATCTGGCTTTTTTTAGGGAAGCTCCAGGGATCCAGAGGTACTCTCTAGCCCATCTACCAGTGAGGTCAGTCCCTGGAACCAGCCAAAAAACTGCTCGGCATAGGGTCGCAGGGCGGGCTCCAGGTAGTAGAAGTTCTCCCCCCGGTCGGTAAATTCCCAAAACTCTGCCGCCGTAGAGAGCAGCTCCTGGCGGATAATCTGAAGGCGGGCCAAGGGCTCGTGCTGCATGTCCTGATAGATCAGCCTCGCCCAATCCTCCCGGCCACAACTGAGGAAATAGGCTGCCAAGCGGACTTGGGTTTTGCGGATCCCGCGTAGGGTGGCTTCCTGCTGCTCGCTTTCCGGGTCTTGATCTAGGCGCAACAAGACCTGCAGGATGGCCTCTGTTGTTTCCGCTTGCAGCGCACAGCTCAGTTGGGCCAAAACGCCCAGGTCAAAGCCAAAGGTTTCGCAGAGGAAAAAGAGGCCGGCCTTGTAGGCCACCAGGCTGTAGTAGCGAAAATGGCTGACTATCTGCAAAACCAATGCCGGCTGCCGCTGGCGCAAAGCAGCCTCGGCCAGCAGACGGTACTGCTTGAGCAGGTTGTAGCCGCTGCGGATATCTCGTGCGTTGATGACGGCCCGTAGGTAGGTGTTGAAAAACTTGATTACCCACTCCACAAGCCGAAGCTGTTGGCTTTGCAGAGCCCGGATCCCCAGATCCCGTGTGTGGATAGCTACCAGGGTGCTCACCTGGCGCATGCCATTTAGCCCCTCGGCAAACAGAGCCTGATACTGCCGCAGGATCTTCAGCTCCAGCCAGGATCCCTCCGCCTCGATCTGGCTCAATAGCCACTCATCCACCGAGGCAAAGTCGGGATCCCGCCGCAGCGCGGGGGTGAGGAGAAACCAGGAGCAGGGCAGGTGCGCCTTGTGCTCGGCATAGAATAGCCACAGGGCCTTCAGGCTATCCAAGGCCTCTAGAAGGATAACCCCCTCCTGCTGATGCAGAGCACTGGTGGCGATGGTTTTGATCTCATCTAGAGCCGCCAGGCAGCGCTGCTGGGCTGTCGAGTAAGGCTCTGGCGCAGAGGGGCAGGCCTGCTCGGGGCCCAAAGGTCGTCTGGCAAGTAGGAACTGGGCAGGCCGGGAAGCCAGGGATCTAAGAATCGCCTGCTGTGCCTGCTGTTCGATGCGGCGGACAATCGAAGTTGGCTGCAGGAAGTGAAACACAAAGTGAAAGTAGGGGATCAGTAGCAAAAACGAGGCCGTGCCCAGCAGCAAATTAAGCCCGATCAGCAGTCTTGGATTGTCGCAGAAACCAAGGGCCATCGAGCTCCACAAACTGACCACATTGGCCAGGATGAGAAAAAAGAACAGGTAGAAGTTGACCTTCTCGCGCAAAAATAGCTCGGTGACCTTGGGGGTAAAGCGATCCGCGCTCAACTGCACCACAATGGCCACCACCGAGAGGGTGAAGCCCAGCACCCCCGACAGCACCTGGGCCAAGGTGGCAACAAATTCCTGCAGTGCTCCTGGATCTTGAATTGGCCTGGCTAGAGTCAGCTCCATGCCCGCCTGGAGCCAGTGGGATCCGCCCCAAGCCCACAGCAGTCCAGCCGCCACCACTGCAGCGCTCCAGGGCAGAAGTTGACGGCGACGCATGGCCAGGGGGGTTCAATACTCGCTTAGAAGAGCTTCCACAAACTCATAGCTGGAAAAAGGTCGCAGATCCTCTAGCCCCTCGCCGGCACCAATAAAGCGGATGGGCAAGTGCATCTGCTGGGTAATGGCCAGGGCAATCCCCCCTTTGGCGGTGCTGTCGAGCTTGGTGAGGATGACGCCGGTTAGCTTGGCCACTTCGGCAAACACCTGGGCCTGGCGCAGGCCGTTTTGCCCTTGGGTGGCATCCAAAACTAAGAGGCTTTCCACCTTGGCTTCGGGAGCTTTCTTGTCGATGATGCGGCGGATCTTGGCCAGCTCCTCCATCAGGTTTTTCTTGTTTTGTAGCCGGCCTGCTGTATCCACCAGCAGCAACTCGGTGCCTCTGGCCTTGGCAGCCGTGATGGCATCAAACACCACCGCCGCTGGGTCGGCATTGGGGGACGGGTTGGCAATCACCTCCACCCCGGCGCGTTCCGCCCAGATCTTGAGCTGCTCCACAGCGGCAGCGCGGAAGGTATCGGCGGCAGCAATTAGACACTGGTAGCCAGACTCACGGGCCACATGGGCAATTTTGCCGATGGTGGTGGTCTTGCCCACCCCATTTACGCCTACGATCAGCCAAATGTTGAGCGTGCCCCGCTGCGGTGCAAAGGTGGGATCCCCTACTGTCAGCATCTGCCGCATCTGCTGCTTGAGGTACTTCACCGCCTCCTCTGGGGGCACCACCTCTTCGCGCAGGCGTTTTTGCAGGGCCTGAATGATCTGCTCAGTGGCCTCAACCCCCACATCCGCCTGCAGCAACATTGCCTCAATTTCCTCGACGGCATCCTGGTCGAGAGGGCCGCGGCCCACTAAGGCTTTTAGCTGGTTGATGAGGTTAAGGCGGGTTTTGCCTAGACTTCGCCGCAGCTTTTGCAGCCAGGAGATCTCTTCTACGGAGATCTCTTCGGGTTTGCGCCCTTGGGCCGCCAGGATCTCGGCTGACCAGCGAAAGCCCTCGTCGAAAACCAGCTCTTCCGCCGCCGGCTCTGGGGGCGGGGCGGCCACGGTTGTGGCCACCGGCTCTGGCTCCTCCACAGCAGTGGCTTCTAGGGCCTGCAGGCGCTCGGCAGCACGGGGAGCCAGATCAAAAAAGGAAGGCGCAGCAACCGGCTGGACAGGGGGCGAGGTGGGAGAGACCGCCTCAGTTGCTGCCGCCTCTGGAGCAGAGGGCTGGGCTCCGTCGCTTGCAGGCGATTCTGGCGCTGGGGCGGCTGGGGAGACAACCTCTGCTTGAGTGGCTTGGGCTGCAGCCCGCGCCTTTAGGTTGGCATAGGCAGCCTTGGCAAAGGCCAAGTAGTCCTCTGGCGACATGGCTGCCGGCTCTGGCGCTGGGGGGGCCGCCAACTCAGGGTTTTGGGAGGAGGATTCTGCTCCACCCTTGGAGTCGGTGTAGCGACGGCGAAACCAATCGAAGGCCATAATCCCACCTCTACTCTTGTTTTCCAGTTTGGCAGAGCAGTTCTCTTTCTGGAGCGCCGCCCTGCTGAGGAAGGGATCCCTTGGAACGGCGCGGCTCCCCTAAGCGAACACCACCGTCTTGTTGTGGTAGACCAGCACGCGATTTTCCAGGTGATAGCGCACGGCCCGGGCCAGGACTAGGCGCTCCATGTCGCGGCCCTTGCGAATGAGGTCGGCTACTGTGTCGCGGTGACTCACCCGCACCACGTCCTGCTCGATGATTGGCCCCTCGTCCAGCTCCTCGGTGGCGTAGTGGGCAGTGGCGCCGATGATCTTGACGCCCCGCTGGTGGGCGCGCTGGTAGGGGTTGGCACCGGCAAAAGCAGGCAGGGTGGAGTGGTGAATGTTGATCACCGGCGGCGCCTGGCGGAGCAGCCACCCACTTAAGACCTGCATGTATTTGGCCAACACCACCAAGTCAATGCGATACTCCTGGAGCAAGGCAAGCTGGCGGGCCTCTGCCTCGGCCTTGTTCTCCGGAGAAACGGGGATGTGATAGTAGTCGATGCCGAAGGAGCGAGCCAGCGGCTCCAAGTCGGGGTGGTTGCTGATGATCAAAGGGATCTCCGCCGGCAGCTCCCCAGCCCTCTGGCGCCAGATCAGATCCAACAGACAGTGGGGCTGCTTGCTGGCCCACACGGCAATGTGCCGGCGGGTGTCAGAAAAATGCAGCTCCCAGTTGGCCTGGATGCCACGGGCAATGCCGGAGAAAGCGGGGACGATCTCCGACCGTTCCAGCCGAAAGCCCTCCAAATCCCACTCGATGCGGCTCAGGAACAGCCCTGCCTCGAGATCCGTGTGGTGGTCGGCGTGAAGAATGTTGCCGTCGTAGCTGTAGATGAAGTTGGAGAGCTTGGCTACCAGCCCTTTTTGATCCGGACAAGAGACCAACAAAGTGGCCGTGGGCATAAAGTCAGCCCTTCTACCCTAGGATTTGAACCAAGAGCAAGCGGGACAGCAGCCTCCATCCCTGGAGCGAGGTATGGCTGCCCCTGTCCAAAAAGGCAGGGGATCTCCAGGCCGAAGCGAGGAAGCTAGGCAGCATCTGCTGTCGGTGGGTTGTTGTCCGCAGGGGCCCCAGGCTCTGCCGCAGCTACGGGTTTTGCAGCTGCCTCGGCGGTGGCGACGGGGTTGGTTTTGGGTGAAGCTGCAACTGCTGTCTGGGGAGCAGAGGCGCGGGCAGCTTTTTCCAGCTCCTGGGTCTCCTGACTTAACTGCGCCTCAAACTCCCTAGCAGCATCCTGTAGGCTGCGCAAGGTTTTAGCTAAGGCACGACCCACCTCTGGCAGCTTGCGCGGCCCAAACACCAAGAGGGCCACTGCAAAGATAACGAGCATTTCTGGCAGCCCAATGCCCAAGAAATTCATAAGCCGTAGGATCCCTTTGCTTCCCTAGCCTGACATCTTCTTGCCCTTGGCCGCAAGCACCTCCCTCCTGCCAAAGCTCTAGCCGCCCAAGACAATGGGAGGGGAATGATAAAATTGCGCTATACCCGTTCTATTGGCCTAGGCTCGCTCATGCTCCAAGCCCTCCAGAAACTCTTCGGGGATCCCAACGATCGCAAGATCCGACAGTACCTCCCTGTCGTCAAGCTGATTAACTCGCTGGAGATTGAGATCGCCTCCCTTTCCGATGCGGAGCTCAGGGCCAAGACCACCGAGTTTCGCCAGCGCTTGGATAGAGGGGAGTCCCTCGACGATCTCCTGCCCGAGGCGTTTGCGGTGGTGCGGGAAGCGGCCAAGCGGGTTCTCAACTTGCGCCACTACGATGTGCAGCTCATTGGTGGGATGGTGCTGCACGAAGGGCAGATTGCCGAGATGAAAACCGGCGAAGGGAAAACCCTGGTTGCCACCCTGCCTGCCTACTTAAACGGCTTAACCGGGAAAGGGGTTCACATCGTTACTGTCAACGGCTACTTGGCCCGGCGGGACTCGGAGTGGATGGGGCAGGTGCACCGCTTCCTGGGCCTAACGGTTGGCCTGGTGCAAGAGGGTATGTCCAGCGACGAGAAGCGGCGCAGCTACCACTGCGACATTACCTACTGCACCAACAGCGAGTTGGGCTTTGACTACCTGCGGGACAACATGGCCACCGACATCAAAGAGGTGATGCAGCGGCCCTTTAACTACTGCATCATCGACGAGGTGGACTCCATCCTCATCGACGAGGCCCGCACTCCCCTGATCATCTCCGGCCAGATGGCCCGTCCCTCCGAAAAGTACCTCAAGGCGGCCCAGGTGGCGCGGGAGCTGATCCGGGACGAGCACTACGAAGTGGATGAAAAAGCCCGCAACGTCATCCTCACCGACGAAGGTTTTGAAGCCGCCGAGCGGTTGCTAGGGGTCTCCGACTTGTTCGATCCCAAGGATCCCTGGGCGCATTTTGTCTTTAATGCGGTGAAGGCCAAGGAGCTCTTCATCCGGGATGTCCACTACATCGTCCGCAACCAAGAGGTGGTGATTGTAGACGAGTTCACTGGGCGGGTGCTCCCTGGTCGCCGCTGGTCAGACGGGCTGCACCAGGCGGTGGAGGCCAAGGAGGGGGTGCCGATTCAAAACGAGAGCCAAACCCTGGCCACCATCACCTACCAAAACCTCTTCCTGCTATACCCTAAGCTCTCCGGCATGACAGGCACCGCCCGCACCGAGGAAGCCGAGTTCAGCAAAACCTACAACCTAGAAGTCACGGTGATCCCCACCAACCGGCCCATTCGCCGAAAAGACGCCCCCGACTTGGTGTACAAGACCGAAAACGCCAAGTGGAAAGCGGTCGCCGAGGAAATTGCCCACATGCACGCCCAGGGGCGCCCTGTTTTGGTGGGAACCACCAGCGTGGAGAAATCCGAACGCCTCTCGGCCATGCTCAAGGAAATGGGGATCCCGCACAACCTCCTCAACGCCAAGCCGGAGAACGTGGAGCGGGAAGCGGAGATCATCGCCCAGGCGGGGCGCAAAGGTGCTGTAACCATTGCTACCAACATGGCCGGGCGCGGCACGGACATTATCTTGGGCGGCAATGCCGAGTACATGGCCCGCCTCAAGCTGCGGGAACGGCTGATGCCCAAGCTGGTGCAACTGGACGCCGACAACCCGCTGGGATCCGTTCCCATGGTAGGACGGGGCGGTGGGCAAGGGTTTGGCGGAACCTCGCCCAAGCCGAAAAAATCCTGGACGGTGGTCTCTCCCAACTTTTACCCCTGTGAGCTGTCACCCCGCACTAGCCAGGCTCTAGACGAGGTGGTGGCGGCGGCGGTGGCCAAGTATGGGTTGAACCGCCTGCCGGAGCTGGTGGTGGAAGATCTCATCGCGGTGGCCTCGGAGAAGGCGCCAGTGCAGGATCCGCTGATTTTGCAACTGCGGGAGGTCTACAACAGCATCAAGGCCGAGTACGAAAAGGTAACCGAGGCCGAGCACGAGGAAGTGGTGCGGCTGGGCGGCCTGCACGTGATCGGCACGGAGCGCCACGAGTCCCGTCGCATCGACAACCAGTTGCGGGGCCGCGCCGGACGGCAAGGGGATCCCGGCTCCTCGCGGTTTTTCCTCAGCCTGGAAGATAACCTGCTCAAGATCTTCGGCGGCGAGCGGGTGGCCAAGCTGATGGATATGTTCCGGGTGGATGAGGACATGCCCATCGAGCACCCGCTGCTTTCCAGTAGCCTGGAGAACGCCCAGCGCAAGGTGGAAGTGTATTACTTCGACCTGCGCAAACAGGTGTTTGAGTACGACGAGGTGATGAACAACCAGCGGCGGGCCATCTACTCGGAGCGGCGGCGCATCCTGGAAGGGGAGAACCTCAAACCCAAGATCCTGGACTACGTGCGCAAGACCGTCGAAGAGATCGTGCGGGCTCACGTCAACCCGGAGCTGCCGCCGGAAGAGTGGGAAATCGATAAGCTGACCGCCAAGATGCAGGAGTTCATCCCCCTGCTCAAAGAGAATCTCAAGGCCGACGACTTGCGGGATCTCTCCTACGAACAGATCTTGAACCACCTGATCAAGCAGGCAGAGCTAGCCTACGAGGCCAAAGAAGCTTTCTTGGATACGTTTGAGCCTGGCCTGATGCGCAAGGCGGAGCGCTTCTTCCTGTTGCAACAGGTAGACACCCTCTGGCGGGAGCACCTACAGCAGATGGAGGCGCTGCGGGAAGCGGTGGGCCTGCGCGGCTATGGCCAACGGGATCCCCTCATCGAGTACAAGAACGAGGGCTATGAGCTGTTCCTGGAGATGATGGACAACATCCGCCGCAACACGGTGTACAACTTGTTTGTCTTCACGCCCCAGATCGTGCAAGTGCCACAGGTGGCACAAGCTGTGCCGGCGCAGGCAGTGGCTGCCAGCCCCGAGACCGGCGGGGTGGTGGAAGCCGATTTCGCCGAGGACTAAGTTGACCCTCTCCCCCGGGAACGACACCCCAGCGAAGGAAAAGACCCGACAAGGCGGGGCAATAGCCAGAAGGGATCCCCACTATTGGGGAAGCCGCTTCTCGAAATCCAGATCCGGCAAGGGGAGATTGGCGGAGCTGCCCCCCTGGCCAGTGAGCATGGCCAGCCGGCGAGAGACTTCGTCGTCCATGGCCATTTCATCCAGTTGGGCGGCAAGTTGCTCGCTGCGATCCTCGGAGAGCTCGCTCATGGCGCGGGTCTTGAGCTGGCGAGCTTGGATGGCATTTTTGGCCGCCTCGAATTGGGACTTGGCCGAGTCGATGTTGTAGGCGTTGTTGACGCGAGTCATCTGCTCAAGAGCTTGGTTTACCTCGTTGATGTCTTTGAGGTTGCTCAGCTCGCTCTTGTAGGCCGCCAGCCGCTCTTTTTCCCGGGCCAGCTTTTGCTTGGCAGCGGTAACGTAGCGCTCCGCTGTTTCCACGTTCTCTTTGAGCGGGCCGAGAACCGCCTCAATGCGCAGCGCTTCCGCCATGGCCAGGCGGGCGGCCTCTTGATCCCCTCGCTGCATGGCCAGGCGAGCCTTATTCTCCAGCGCTTGGTACTCCCGCACCTTTTGCATGTACTTTTGCTCGGCCCGCTGGTAGGCAGCTACCTGGGTGGCGACGGCTTCGGTCAGACGCTGCACGGTCTCTTGCATGGCCCGTAGCGATTCTTCTGCTACCTTCACCGCCCCTGTGCCACCCTTGTCCACAGGGATCCCCCACAGCCAGTTCCAAGTACCGACGATAACGCTGCCGGCCCGCTGCCCAAAAATGCCGTAGATGATCTTGCGCACGCCCATAGCTTGCCCCCTGCTCGATAGCTGACTCCTACTGTATTCAATCTTTTCCGCAACTGGGAAGGTTTCCAGGATCCGGCAGGCTGACAAAGTCAAACCCCTCCTCTCTCAAGGCCGGGATCAAGTGGCGCGTCACCTTGGCTACTTGAGATCCTCCCTGGGCGCCATCGTGGAGCACAATTAGAGAGCCAGGCCGCACCTGGGCCAGCACCCGCTCTACTACCAGGGCAACCGGTGGTTCCAGCCAATCTTCGGGCACCACGCTCCACATCACCGGAAAAAATCCCCAGCGGCGCAGATCCACCAGCGTTTGCGGCCAAAACAGTCCGTTAGGGGGACGCACAGCCCGATATTCTTCTGGGATCCCGCCGCAGGCAGCCACCAGGGCGGCTTGGCTGCGCCGCAATCTGTTGTGCAATTCGCTGCGGCTGAGCTGGGTAAAGGAGTGATGCTGCCAGCCGTGCAGACCAATCCCGTGGCCCTGTTGGCGGATTTGCCAGGCCAGGTGGGGCCAGCGCTGCACCCGTTCCCCCAACACAAAGAAGGTGGCCGGCACCTGAAACTCCTGTAAAACCTGCAACAGAGCTGGCGTGTGCTGCGGGTGGGGGCCGTCGTCAAAGGTAAGGGCCACTTGCCGTCTAGAGGGATCCGCCGGCAGCTCCCAGAGAGCCTCCGGGAAAAGAGTTTTCAGGCCCTGGTGCAGGAGGGGGTAGAGGGCGGAGGGGAGTATCTGCTGAGGCGAAAAGAGCATGGACCGGGATCCCGTC
>NZ_JANSJA010000010.1:0-2622 GCF_047462335.1 Synechococcus sp. H60.1 | reverse complement strand
TCCGAGAGAAGCCACAGGGCTACTCCGTCGATATTGGATTCTTTGATGTAGGCCTCACTCCAGAACAGTTGCAGTGGATAAGTCAGTACGTTGACCACGTCGTTGAGCCAAGTTGGAATTATGACATTCCAAATAGTAATAGCTATCCTAATTATCTTAAAGCTTTGTTATCTAGGCCATTTCTACCTGAGTATTTTCCGGGCTATGAGGTTTACATTTGGATCGATGCGGATGCCTGGGTGCAGGAGTGGTCTGCGATTGAACTGCTTGAACTAGGAGCAATACACGCAGGCTTCGCAATTGTTCCTGAGCTAGTAAATACACTTTTCGATCCATTTCCATTTTCTCATCAAAGTTTCCACCTTTCGAGGTATATGAGGTACTTTGAGACGACATATAATCATCTGTATATAAGACCGACTCTCAATGCTGGTGTGTTTTCTGGAAAAGACCAGGCTATTCACTGGGCGGTGTGGAAAGAAAGAAGTAGGCAAGCTATCTCTATGAGCTTAGACTTGTACTCAGATCAGTATGCTCTCAACGTAGCTCTCTACAATGATCTAGGATTGGGTAGTTTTCAGGTTTTACCCTTGATTTGCAATTGGACAGCTCACAGTCAGTTACCTAAGTGGGATCGGGAAAGAAAACTCTGGGTTGAACCCTGGAAGCCTCACAGCCCTATAGGTATCCTACACATCACCCACAAAACTAAGGATAGAGAAACTCAGATAGTTAGCAGTACTGACGGCTATAAAGTTGAAGCCAGTCTTCGGTACTCTGGAAAGCACCTTTCTCCAGTCAGAAGATATGATTACGTGTCACTCAACCACAGAAAAATTTATCTGGATCGCGCTTTCCCTTCAATGACTTCAGTGAACCCAAGCTCTCACCCCCGGCCCTACTTGCGGAAAGAGGTTCCCCATCTTTGGTACGCAGACTTACGTCAGCCAATTATTGGTTTTGTCAGCCGAGATGAAGCACATATCTTGTACAATACTGCTCTTAAGTTCCAAGGAAAACCTGCTTTGGAGATTGGGTGTTGGCTAGGTTGGTCAACTGCTCACCTTGCATCGGGAGGAGTTGTTCTTGATGTGGTGGATCCTGCTCTGGCCAATCCTCAGATTTATGAAAGTGTGGATCAGTCTCTCCGCCTGGCGGGAGTTCGCTCCAATGTCAACCTGTATCCCGGCTACAGCCCAGAGAAGGCGGAAGAGATTGCTCGGGAAAAGAACCGCCGCTGGTCTTTGATCTACATCGATGGAAATCATGACGCGCCAGCTCCTCTGCTAGATGCTCAGGTGGCAGACCGCTACGCTGCTGAAGATGCTCTAATTCTCTTTCACGGCCTTGCTTCACCGGATGTAGCTGAGGGCTTAAACTACCTAAGGGCTCGAGGCTGGAACACGATGATTTACCAAACCATGCAGATCATGGGCGTCGCTTGGCGGGGTAACGTCCAGCCTGTGGAGCATATTCCGGATCCTGCTGTTGATTGGACACTGCCAGAACATTTGAAGGGATACCCGGTATGCAACCTTGAGTTATCGAGAGTTTTGGAAAAGGTTAAGGCCTTTACCCTTTTGGGCTTTGAGCGTCTCTGGAATCTCTACACCTTGGCCAAGCG
This sequence comes from Synechococcus sp. H60.1, assembly GCF_047462335.1. NCBI lineage: Bacteria > Bacillati > Cyanobacteriota > Cyanophyceae > Synechococcales > Synechococcaceae > Synechococcus > Synechococcus sp. H60.1. The sequence continues at coordinate 998 of NZ_JANSJA010000010.1, read as the reverse complement.
AGTCTGCCAAGAAGACATCCCTGGGAACTTTGTTGAGTGTGGCGTTTGCAGAGGAGGCAGCTCTGCACTGCTAGCTTGGGTGATCAAAAACTACAGCCGCCGACCTCGCAAAGTCTACGCTTTCGACACCTTCTCAGGAATGCCTCAGCCAACAGAAGTAGACCGAGATTACAGAGGATTTTTTGCCAATGATACTCCCTATGGAGCTGGAGCTTTGGGGGCTCCTGTCTCGGAGAACTTGGAGGTAATCAGTAGGGAACTAGGAGTTTGGGATCTCATTGTTCCTGTTCAAGGACTGTTTGCTGACACATTGCCAGCTTACCGTGACCAGGTAGGCGAGATCGCTTTTCTACATGCAGACGCTGACTGGTATCAGTCCACAATGGATATTTTTAGCAACTTGTACAACAAGGTACATACCAAAGGATTTGTTCAGGTTGATGACTATCAAGATTGGCAGGGATGCAAAAAGGCCGTTCATGATTTCGAGCAGCAAATTGGAGTTTTCTTTCGAATGCATAATGTTTGTGAAGCTCTTGGATATAAAGAAATAGAGGCAGACAGTTGGCTAAGTCCTGCCTGGTTTAGTCCATCTGAAAACATACCCATTGTTAAGGATTGGGATAGCTTAACGGAAACCACACTTCCGCAAGGGATCCACCTGAGCAAGTTTAACGTTGTCCTTTTTCCTTACTGGGAGCTGGAAACGGAGCAGCTTGTGCAGGAGTTAGAGAAGCTGCTGGAGCAAATCTTGCTTAGTCCAAATCCAAAAGACTATGCTCTTATCCTACTCGGAGATCCGGATCCACAGCTAGCCAATCAAACACTAGAAATGGCGGCGGGGAATGTAATCCTCAAACTCATGGAGAAAGGAGAGGAAGTAGCTGAGGAGCCGCTTTGTTCTGTGGTGTCTGGCTTGAACCCTTGGCAGTGGGAGAGGCTGATTCAGCATATGAACTACCGCTACCCTCTGAAGCGGGAGCGTTTTCCCAAAGGAC
>NZ_JANSJA010000009.1:0-22664 GCF_047462335.1 Synechococcus sp. H60.1 | reverse complement strand
GGTGGCGCCGCCTGCCTACAGCTCGCAGACCTGCCACCGGTGTTTGTGGCTTGGGTAACGGGAAGAGAAGCATTTTCGTTGTGTGAACCCAGCTTGTGGTTGGGAAGGGGATGCAGATTTGAACGGTGCCAACGTGATTGCCCTTTTGGGGGTCGCTGTAAACCGGCCTAGAGGCCCGTGGTTGGCTTGCCAACTGCAGGGCTACCGTTCGCGTCAGCGGCGCGTAGCGCTTAAAGCCTGCTCCGTACCGCTGAGCGGTCGGAGTCGGGTAGTTTACCCAATTCAACGCCCCCACGGCAGAGCACGGCATTAGATTTTGATAGTCTGGTTTGGGGGCCACCTGCATCCCCTCAACCCTGGCGAGGCATGGCGGAAAACCGGACCGGCGCGTTTATTGGCGGGCTGCTGTTGGGAACGGCGGTGGGCACAGTCATTGGCTTACTCCTGGCCCCCCGCAGCGGACGGGAGACGCGGCGACTGTTGAAAAAATCGGCCGAGGCACTGCCAGAAGTGGCAGAAGATGTGGCTGGCAGCCTGCAGTATCAAGCAGAAAAGTTGTTCGACGCCGCTCAACGGAATTTGGATGAGGCCCTGCTGCGGCTGCAGCAGGCAGCGGCGGTGGGCAGGGAAGCCATGTTGCAGAAACGGCAAGAGCTGATGCAAGCCCAAAACCTGCGTCCCCTCGCCCGGGAGGAAGCTGATTCAGAAGCCCGAGATCGGGAGGAGACAGCAGGATGAGCGATCCGGTCTTTTGGCTGGGCCTCTCGGTAGGTCTGGTAGCAGTGGGTATCTTGGCGGTGATCCTGACCCTGCTGCCTGCCGTCATTCAATTGGGTCGAGCCGCCCAGAGCGTGGAACGCTTTTTCGACACGCTGCTGCGGGAATTGCCCCCTACGCTGGAGGCTTTGCGTCTGACCAGCTTGGAAGTGAGCGAGATCGCCGACAGCCTCGACGAAGGGGTCAAGGGGGCCGGACAGGTGGTGAAGCAGGTGAACCGCTCTCTGGAAGGGGCCCGCAACCAAGCCCGTGGCGCTCAGGTCAATGTCCGCAGCCTTTGGGCAGGGGTACGGGCGGCCTGGCAGGCGCTGTCCAGCGAGACTCCCCCCACCGCCATGCGTAACCCTCAGTTGCGCTCAGGCCAAGCTGGTCGACCTTTTTCTGCTGCTGCGCCAAGCATTCCCTTGGGAGATATGCGCTCTTTTGCCAGCAAGGCAACGCCAGAGGGATCCCCCCCCAATGCGCAGCCTTCCCGACCCGATGCCACCAACCCGTGAGAGCTATCTGAGAATCCTCTGGAAGACAGGCACAGGAGGTTGGGGCTCTTGCCCGGCGGGAAGCCGGCCCCAACTGGCGTCTGGATCCCAGCGCAATTGGGTAACATCCTGCAAAGGAAACCCCATCTGCTGCAGGATCTTGAGGCTGAGGCTAGGAATAATGGGCGAAAGGGCTACCGCCACCCAGCGCACGCTTTCCAAAACGGCGTAGAGGATCTGGGCCACCTGTTCGCTTTGCCCCTGCTTGTGCAGCGTCCAGGGAGCCTGCTCGTCGAGGTATTTGTTGCTGGCTTGGGCCAAGCTAAGGGCTTTGCGGGCAGCGGAGCTGGGATCCAGCCGCTCGTAGGCATCGGCCACCGCCGGGGCTAGGCGCTCGACCAGGGTTTTGAGGGGGTGATCCGCTGCGATCTGCACCGGGGGAATGCGGTAGTCGGGCTGGTATTTTTTGAGCATATTGAGGGTGCGGTTGAGCAGATTCCCCAGGTCGTTGGCGAGGTCAGCATTGAGAACCTCAATGAAGCGGCCCTCGCTAAAGTCGCCATCCTTGCCCAGCTCAATTTCGGTCAAGAAATAGTAGCGCACGGCATCGGCGCCGTAGCGTTGCACCAGCTCAAAGGGATCCAGCGTGTTCCCCAGGCTTTTGCCCATCTTGAGGCCATCTTTGGTGAGAAAGCCGTGGCCAAAGATTTGTTTAGGCAGCGGCAGCCCTGCCGACATGAGCATGGCCGGCCAGTAGATGGCATGAAAACGGACGATGTCCTTACCCACTAGATGCACGTCGGCAGGCCAGTAGCGGCGCAGGGCGTTTTCCAGGGTGGGCTCGTCGTGAGGATCCAAGGCGGCGCTGAGGTAGTTAATGAGGGCATCAAACCAAACGTAAAGGGTTTGGCTGGGATCCGCCGGGAAGGGGATCCCCCAGGAGACGCTGGGGCGAGAGATGGAAAAGTCCCGCAGGCCCTGCTTGACAAAGTTCATGACCTCATTGCGGCGGCTTTCCGGTTGAATGAACTCCGGGTGCTCCGCATAGAGGGCTTCCAGTTTTTCCTGGTAGCGAGAGAGGCGAAAAAAGTAGTTTTCTTCGTCTTTCCACTCCACTTTCTTGTTGGGGTGAAGGGGGCAAAACCCACCTTCTAGGAGCTCTGACTCGTCCTTGAACTCCTCGCAGGCAACGCAGTACCAGCCCTGCTGGCGGCCAACGAAAATATCTCCCCGCTCCCAAACCCGCTGAAAAAACTCCCGCACAATGGCCTTGTGGCGAGGGTCAGTGGTGCGGATAAAGCGGTCGTAGCGGATATCCAGCAACCGCCAAAGCTCTACAAACTGGGCGGCAATCTCGTCACAGTGCTGCTGCGGCGGAAGGCCGCGCTCTTCAGCGGTGCGCTGGATCTTCTGGCCGTGCTCGTCAGTTCCCGTTACCATCAGCACATCCTTGCCCCGCAGGCGGTGGTAACGGGCGATGGCATCCGCTGCCATGGTGGTGTAGGCGCTGCCGATATGGGGGGCAGCGTTGACGTAGTAGATGGGTGTGGTGATGACGAAGGTGGGATCCGGCATGAGCAGTTGCAGCGCTTTCCCCCATGATAAAAGTTGCCGGAAAGTCCGGCAGGCCGAGTTACGGGGCAGGGATGAAGCTGGCATTCAACCTAAAGGGATGGGGCTGCGGTGCCCTGGGGGCCGGGATCTTGGGCGCCGGGGCGGCTCTGGCCCAGCCTCTGCCGGAAACCCGCATCCCTTGCGAGATCCTCATCGCCGGGGGCGGGCTGGGGGGGGTGGCGGCGGCCTACGATGCCCTGCGCTTGGGGCGACAGGTGTGCATGACCGAAATGACCGACTGGATTGGCGGCCAGGTGAGCGCCCAGGGGGTCTCGGCTTTGGATGAGCGGCCCTTGCAGCGGGAAAACGAGATCTTTCCCCAGGGCTATAGAGAGTTTCGCCGCCGGGTGCGGGAAAAGTACGGCGGTGATCCCAACCCCGGCAAGTGCTGGGTGAGCGTGCTCTGCTTCTCACCCCAGGTGGGCCACCAGGTCATCCGAGAGATGTTGGATCCCTACCTGCAGTCGGGGCAGTTGCGGCTGTTTACCGAGACGGTGGTCAAGGACGTGGAGATTGAGAATTACCAAGTCCGCAGTGTGCAGGCCATCCGCAATATTCCCAAACACGCCGGCGTCCAGCCAGAGAATCGGGGGGATCTCTCCACCTACTTGCTGGATTTTTACCGCCTAGAGCCCACCGCAGACTGGGACAAAGAGATCCTGCGCTTTGAGGCGCCGCCGCAGCGGCAGGGCAAAACTTTACCTTGGGTAGTAATCGATGCTACCGAAACCGGCGAGCTGTTGCCCCTGGCGCGAGTGCCCTACCGCCTTGGCACGGATGGGGAAAGCCGCTGGGAGCCCAGCTCCAAGCCCTACAGGGATCCCTACTGCACCCAGGGGTTTACCTACACCTTTGTTATCGAGCGCTCCGCTGTGCCGCAGGTGCCCATCAAGCCGGAGTTCTACAACGACCCGCTGCACGGCCCCTACTACAGCTTTGAACAGCCGCGCTTTAACTTTGCTCTGGTCTTCACCTACCGCCGCATCCGGGGACAGGTATTTGGCTTTGGGGAAGAGGCCATCCGGGTGGGGGATCAATCCCTGCAGAACTGGACCTGGGGCAACGACTGGCGCATCACCGGGCCAGACAAGAACCTCATCCTCACCCACGAGCAACTGCAAGCCTCAGGGCAACTGGATCCCGGCGGCTGGATGGGGGGCTTGCGGGTAGAGGCGCTGCGGCGGGCCGAGCAACATGCTAAAGGCTTCTTCTACTGGTTGGTGGCGGGGCGGACGGATTTTCTCCTGCAGCAGGCGGATCCTGACTTTCAAAAGGACTTTTACCTGCGCTACCGCTACCTCAAAGGGCCCAATAGCCCGATGGGAACTTCCAGTGGTCTCTCCAAGTACCCCTACATCCGCGAGTCGCGGCGCATCCTCGGTCGGCCCAGCCTTGCCTACCCGGAGGGGTTCACCATCTACGAGTCGGATATCACCACGCGGGAATCGGAGCTAAACCGCGGGCGCCCCTTCATCTTCTACGATTCGGTGGGGGTGGGGCAGTACCCTATTGATTTTCACGAGTGCCTGCTGCCCGATTTTTCGCTGCCCCCCAGCCACAACCAAGATGCCCAAGCCCCTACCTACCCCTACCAGATCCCGCTGCGGGCCCTGATCCCCCAGCGCATTGACAATCTTCTAGCTGGCAGCAAGAACATCGCCACCAGCCGCATTGCCAGCGCCTCTTACCGGGTGCATCCTGTGGAATGGGCCATTGGCACGGCAGCGGGTCACACGGCTCACTTTGCCCTGGAGCGGGATCTGATCCCGGCGGAGATCCTGCGGGAGCCGCTGCTGGACTTGCAGCTATTGCCCGCTCTCCAAGCCCAGATCCAGAGCTTGGGCAATCCCATTCAATTTCCTGGCACCACCATCACTGCCACCGACTGGGCCCAATCCCGCTAGCCTAGAAAGGCAGGGTTGGGAGCTGGCCATGGAGGCTATGGGGGTTGAATTTGGGGGACTGGAGGCGATCCGCCCTTCGTTGTGGGCGGCCACAGCCCTCTGGAGCCTGGGGTTGATGTGGGGGTTGTCGCCATTGCACCGCCGCCTGCAGGAGGGTTGGGAAAAGCAGTTGTCCTGGGATCCCAGTGGGGCTCTGGCCTCTCTGCTCAGCGTCATCCCTTTCCTGTTGGCAGCAGCGGTGGTGGTGGCTTTCACCGAGATCTCGTTGGGCAAAAGCTGGGCCGTCTCCTGGGGCCTTATTGCCTGTGTTGGCGGTGGCCTCTATGAGCTAGGCCGGCGGGACAATGCTCGCTAACCCAACGCCGGCCCCTCTCCCTCTGGGAGAGTAGACAATGCTAAGAGCCGTACCTAGAGCGATGACTCCCTTAGAAGAAGCGGCGGAAGCGGCGGCTAAGCTGCTGGTGTTTCGGGAAATCTGCGCCCATCCCCTGGCCCTGGCCTGGCAGGAGCTCATCCAGCAGTTGATGAGCGGGGATCCCCTGCCCTGCTGGAGGGCCTACGGGCGCTGGTTTGAGCTTTTGGCCCGGCAGGGCTTGAGCTGGCGGGAGTGGCTCATCCAGGAAATCCGCTGGGCCGATAACCCCTTCTCGCGGGCGGCGCTGCAACCCCAAGGGATCCCGGCCCCCCTTTTGCAAGCGGCCCGCCACGATCTCCGCTGCCTGCAGATCCTGGCCGATAGCCAGAAGACCATTGCTGAGCAGATGCAGGCGCTGGGCTTGGGGATCCCCTGGCCGGATGAAAACCCCAGCAGCTCTGGCTGGGATCCCCGCCCTTTTGCCGATTGGGGCCAGAGCCTGGAGGCCTTAATTGCCCACTACCGCCAAGGGGGAGTGGGGCTCTATGGTCGCTATTGGGCGTTTCGCTGGGGGCCGGCAGGGCTAGAAGGGATCCCCACTCCCGATCTGCCCGACTGGGAGGAGATCTACGGCTACGAACGGCAGAAACGGCAGTTGGCCGCTAACACCGAAGCCCTACTGCGGGGGGATCCGGCGTTGCATGTGCTGCTTTACGGGGCGCGAGGCACCGGCAAGTCTTCCCTCGTGAAGGCGTTGTTGCGGCGCTACGGCCCCCAGGGGCTGCGCCTTTTGGAGCTGCGACGAGCAGATTTGGCTCAATTGCCGCAGATCTTGGCAGAGCTGGGACAGCAGGCGCTGCCCTTTGTCCTCTTTGTGGACGATCTCTCCTTTGAGGCCGACGAGACCGAGTTTAAGCAGCTCAAAGTGCTTCTGGAAGGGGATCTCATCCCACCGCCGCCCAACGTGCGTCTCTATGCCACCAGCAACCGCCGCCATCTTATCCGCGAGTTTTTTGGCGATCGCCCCCCTCCCCAAGAGCAAGAGGTGCACGCCTGGGATACGGTGCAGGAGAAGCTGTCGCTGCGGGATCGCTTCGGCCTCACTCTCACCTTTGCCCCCTTCGGCCAAACCGACTACCTGGCCACCGTAGAACACCTAGCCCGCCGACTGGGCCTCGACTCTTCTGGGGAAGCTTTGCGCCGCCAAGCCCTCCTCTGGGCGCAACAGCAAAATGGCTTTTCCGGTCGCACCGCCCGCCAGTTTTTGCAGGCTCTGCAGGCCGGCCTGGTGGAAGTTGGATAGCCAGCCGATTGTTGGAGTTTTCGTCGATAGAGGCGAAACTGTCCGTGGCTACCCTTTAGGGAAGAGCCGGGGGCGAGGAAGACTACAGCAGCCACTCGGAGGCGCGTTCTCCCACCCCTTGCAAATCCAAAGGAATGGCCACCGCCTTGCCGATGCGGGGTTTCTGACGGGTAGCCTCAATTTCTCGCTGCACCGCTTCCCACAGGCCCCACGCCTGTAAATGGGCCATGACAGACTCCAGGCGAGCCAGATACTCGGCCTCACTCAAAGGGAAAGAGGGCTGCTCCAGATAACGCCACATCACCAACAGAACCACCCTGTCCCCCATGCGGCGCAGTTGCACGTCGTAGGAATAGCCCCACTTCTCCCGCAGCAAAGCTTGAAAGTCGGATCCCGTCATAGGCTGGCTTGGATCGGGTTTGGACTGAGCTGGGCCGGAGAAGAAAAACCGCCGCCTCTTGCCTTGCACTTCCTTTAGCTTTGCATTTCTTAATGATATTAGCCAAGGGGCTCGGTTACGATGATGTCGTTTGTCAACGAACATTAAAACTTCTCAGGTTTGTACTGGCCATTATGACGGAAGCGGTTAGCAACTTCGAGGCGCCCCCCATGAGCCGGCGGGTTTTTCTGAATGCCCTCCTCAGCGGCTCGGTGGGGGTGGTGGTGGTGGGCACCCTCTACCCGGTGGTGAAGTATTTCATTCCCCCCTCTTCCGGTGGGTCAGGTGAGGGGCTGATAGCTCAGGATGCCCTCGGCAGGCCGATTAGCGTCAGTGAGCTGCTGGCTACCCACGCAGCCACGGATCGGGTGCTGGCCCAAGGCTTGAAAGGGGATCCCACCTATATCGTGATCGACAACGGCGCGGTGGCCAACTACGGCCTCAACGCGGTTTGCACCCACCTCGGCTGTGTGGTGCCCTGGAACGTGGGGGAAAACTTGTTCAAGTGCCCCTGCCACGGATCCCAGTACGCGGCTAACGGCAAGGTGATCCGGGGGCCGGCTCCCCGCTCCCTGGAGCTGGTGAGCGCCACAGTGGACGGCGACAACGTTCGCTTCAGCCCCTGGCAGGGCCCTGATTTCCGTGAGACCTGAAGCACCAGAATAGGCTCCGGAGAGACACTTGTGGTCTAAGTCTGTAACGGGCTACCGCCGGCTCAGAAGTGGGGGAAAAGCCCAGAGAAGTTGCTGCGCTAGTCCTGGCTAGAGCATGAGTTGTCAGCTTTGAGGAGATTGACCCCAAGGGCTTGCGAGAATTTTGATTGAGATTCTGAGCTGAACTTATGAAGCGAATTTACTTGGCCTTGTGTGCGCTGCTGCTGTTGCTGGGGATGGGATCCCGTCCGGCAGCAGCCTATCCGTACTATGCCCAGATGGCCTACGACAATCCCCGCGAGGCCACGGGGAAAATTGTCTGCGCCAACTGCCACCTGAACGCCATGCCCACCCGTGCCGAAGTGCCGCAGGCGGTTACCCCGGGCCAGGTGTTCACCATCAAAGTCGGGATCCCCTATGACTTGAGCAAGCAGCAGGTGTTGGCGGATGGCAGCAAGGGCGGGCTGAATGTGGGTGCCGTGGTGGTGTTGCCGGAAGGCTTCCGCCTGGCCACTGAGGAGGAGATGACGGAGGAGCAGCGGCAGGAAACGGCTGAGACCTACATCACCCCCTACAGCGACGAGAAGCCCAACATCCTTCTGGTGGGGCCCTTGCCTGGCGAGCAGCACCAGGAAATTGTCTTCCCAGTGGTGGCTCCTGACCCGGCGCAGGATCCCGCCGTGGCTTTCATGAAATATCGGGTCTACATCGGTGCCAACCGCGGTCGTGGCCAGATCAACCCCGATGGCAGCCTCAGCAACAACAACGTCTTCCGCGCTCCCGCCACTGGCCGCCTAGCCAGCATTGCCACCGTCGAATCCGACCTCAGCGACCTGCCGGCTGAGCTGGCCGCCCTGGTGCCGCCCGAATACGAGTTGCCAGGCACGCGGGTACTCAGCTTCGAGACCGAAGGCGGACTGAAGCACCTCGTGGTGCCGCCAGGGCCGGAGTTGGTGGTTAACATTGGCGATAGCGTCAAAGAAGGGGATCCGGTTACCAACAACCCCAACGTAGGTGGCTTTGGCCAAGTAGAGCGGGATCTGGTGCTGCAGAGCCCGGATCGGGTGAAATGGCTGGTGGCCTTCCTAGCAGCGGTGGCTATCACGCAGCTTCTGCTGGTGCTCAAGAAAAAGCAAGTGGAGCTCATTCAAGCGGCAGAACTTTTGGGCTAGCCCAACTGTTCCAGTACTTTTCCAGAACCCCGGAATCAGCCGGGGTGTTTTTTTCTAGGGAATCCGTAACTCTCCCGCCATTACCAGCACGGCTTGTCCAGCAATCTCCACCCGCGGGCCGCGATGGTGGCACCAGAGCTCGCCTCCCCGCGCCGAGAGCTGCCGCACCCTGAGCTCAGTTCGGCCTAGGCGCTCTGACCAATAGGGCACCAACAGACATTGGGCAGAGCCAGTTACGGGATCCTCCGGGATCCCCAACTGGGGGGCAAAAACACGACAGACAAAATCCGGCTCTCCTTCCCTCTCTGCCCCAGAGGCGGTGACGATCAACCCCGAGACAGGCAGCGTCTGAACCCGATCCAACTCCGGCTGCACCTGCTGCACCTGTTGTGCCGAAGCCAGCACCGCTACCCCCATGCTGCCGCGGTACAGCTCTACAGGTGGGATCCCCAGAGCCGCGGCCACTTGCTCCTGGCCTTCTGGCCAGGGTTCCGGGAACTGGGCGGGAAAATCCATCGCCAGCCGCTCCCCCTGCCGCCGCACCTGCAGCCGGCCACTGCGGGTGGAAAAGGCCACCTCCTGAGCTTTTGGGTGAATCTCGGTCAAGAGCACATAGGCACCGGCCAAGGTGGCATGCCCACAGAGTTCTACCTCGGTGGTGGGAGTAAACCAGCGCAGCCCGTAGAGGGGAACATCGCCCAGGGATCCCTGGAGGAGTAAAAAAGCCGTCTCCGACAAGTTGTTCTCCGCCGCAATCGCTTGCATCAAAGCTGCCGGCAGCTCCTGAGGCGGCAAACACACCGCTGCCGGATTGCCCCTAAAAGGCACGGCCGTAAAGGCATCCACTTGAAACAACGGGATCCGCACCTGCTTGTTCAGCCCACCTCATGCCATGATCCCACAACAGGCCTAGAAGTAGAGAGATCCGCACCCAACCGTACCCGGCAAAAAGGGGGATCCCGCCAAAAGGGGCTATTGTCAGGCTGGAAAGTCGACTGATAGACTAGCACTCGTAAGCCGAGAGTGCTAAAACCTCGACTACGGAAGCTTAGGTTTGCGCTCGATACAACCCTTCAGCCTCGCGTTTTAGGCCTTACGGAGGATATTTGTCATGGCTGCAGTAACTCTCAACGTCTCTACGCTGAAGCCGCTAGGCGACCGCGTGCTGGTCAAGATTGCCCAGCAGGACGAAAAAACGGCGGGTGGCATCTTTTTGCCCGATACCGCCAAAGAAAAACCCCAAGTGGGGGAAGTGGTCGCAGTTGGGCCTGGCAAGCGCAATGACGAGGGCAAATTGATCCCGATGGAACTGAAAGCTGGCGACAGAGTGCTCTACTCCAAGTACGCCGGCACAGAAGTGAAGCTGGGCAGCGATGAGTACGTGCTGCTGGCTGAGCGGGATATTCTCGCAATCGTTCAGTAATTTTCAGTCCTTCAGCGATCGATCCTCTACATCGCCCTTAGTCCATTTACGTTTGAGAGGTTGAGTATGGCCAAGTCAATCATTTTTAGCGAAGAAGCCCGTCGCGCCCTTGAACACGGCATGGATATTTTGGCAGAAGCCGTAGCCGTTACCCTTGGCCCCAAAGGACGCAATGTTGTGCTGGAGAAAAAATTTGGCGCACCCCAAATTGTTAACGATGGGGTGACCATCGCCAAAGAAATTGAGCTGGAAGACCATATTGAAAACACTGGCGTCTCCTTGATTCGTCAGGCGGCTTCCAAGACCAACGACACGGCTGGTGACGGCACCACCACTGCCACCGTCCTGGCCCATGCCATGGTCAAAGAAGGGCTGAAAAACGTAGCCGCCGGCGCCAACCCGATTGCCCTTAAGCGCGGCATTGACAAGGCGGTGAAGTTCCTGGTGGACAAGATCGCCGAACATGCCCGCCCGGTGGAAGACTCCAAAGCCATTGCCCAGGTGGCGGCCATTTCCGCCGGCAACGATGAGGAAGTGGGCCGCATGATCGCCGAGGCCATGGACAAAGTGGGCCGCGAAGGGGTCATCTCCCTGGAAGAAGGCAAGTCCATGACCACGGAGCTGGAAGTGACGGAGGGGATGCGCTTTGACAAAGGCTACATTTCCCCCTACTTCGTCACCGACACGGAGCGGATGGAGGCGGTTCTGGAAAACCCCTACATCCTGATTACCGATAAGAAAATCACCCTGGTACAAGACCTGGTGCCGGTTCTGGAGCAAGTGGCCCGCGCCGGTCGTCCGCTGCTGATCATCGCCGAAGACATCGAGAAAGAAGCCCTGGCCACCCTGGTGGTGAACAAGCTGCGGGGCGTGCTGAGCGTGGTAGCGGTGAAAGCGCCTGGCTTTGGGGATCGCCGCAAGGCCATGCTGGAAGACATCGCCATCCTGACTGGCGGTGAGGTCATCAGCGAAGAACGCGGCCTGAAGCTGGAGAACGCCCGTCTCGACTCCTTCGGCTCGGCCCGTCGCGTCACAGTAACCAAAGACCACACCACCATCGTGGCGGAAGGCAACGAAGCGGCTGTCAAAGCCCGCTGCGAGCAAATCCGTCGCCAAATTGAGGAAACTGACTCCACCTACGACAAGGAAAAACTGCAAGAGCGTCTGGCCAAGCTCTCCGGCGGTGTGGCGGTGATCAAAGTAGGCGCGGCTACCGAAACCGAGATGAAGGATCGCAAGCTGCGCCTGGAGGACGCCATCAACGCCACCAAGGCGGCGGTGGAAGAAGGGATCGTCCCCGGCGGCGGTACCACCTTGGCGCACCTGATGCCGGTGGTCACCGAGTGGGCGCAGGCCAACCTGTCTGGCGATGAGCTGGTGGGGGCCATGCTGGTTGCCCGCGCTCTGGGCGCTCCGCTGCGCCGCATTGCCGAGAACGCCGGCCAGAACGGCTCGATCGTGCTGGAGCGGGTGAAAGAGAAACCCTTCACGGTGGGTTACGACGCCCAGAACGACGCCTATGTGGATATGTTTGAAGCGGGCATCGTTGACCCGGCCAAAGTCACTCGCTCTGCCCTGCAAAACGCCGCCTCGATTGCCAGCATGGTGCTCACCACCGAAGCGATTGTGGTGGACAAGCCGGAGCCCAAAACCAACACGCCGGCAGGCAGCAGCAGCGGCATGAATGACTACGACTACTAATCGTTCGGTGAGGGCAAGACGGGTTCTCGCTTGCTGCAGAAACCTTGTTACCTCGCCAGTCTGTAGTCAACTGCCTTGAATAGATCTTTCGGGATCCCCCTCAGCGGGATCCCTTCTTAGGTTTTGAGGTGGATGTTAGAGGACGGTTCCAAATTGGATAGAGGCAGTGCGAGGGCGTTACTGGCAGTCGAACAGCGAGGGAACCCTACTTCCCTCTCCCTCTGGGAGAGGGGCTGGGGGTGAGTCCTCGGTCAAACGTCCGGGGAAGGCAGTGTGGCTCGGTTGATCTGCATTGGTCTAGACTTGGCCTGGTCAAGCCGCAACCCCTCCGGGGTGGCGACGTTGCACGTCGAGATCGAAAATCCTGACGCCCAAGCCTTGACGGGCCGCCTGCTGGACAGCCGCATCCTGCAAACCGACCCGGAAATTGTGGACTACATCCAAGCCCAAGCCGGAGGGGATCCCTGCCTGGTGGCGGTGGATGCTCCCTTGCGCGTCCCCAACCTCAGCGGCCAGCGGCGGGCCGAAGCCGAGTTGAACCGAGTATTTCGCGCCTATGCCGCCGGCGCCCACCCGGCCAACCGCCGGCTCCTGGAAAAAAACGGCCAAGTGCGAGGGGAAGCTCTGGTGTACGCCCTCTCGCGTTATGGCTTTCGCGAGCAGGCCAGCATCGAGCAGGGATCCCTCGCCCGCCAGATCACCGAAGTCTTCCCCCACAGCGCCATGGTGAGCCTGTTTGGCCTCAGCCGCAGCCTCCCCTACAAGGCGCGTCCCCGCCGCACCTGGCTGCAACGAGAACAGGCGTGGCGGCTGTACCAGCAACATCTGCGGGCCTTGGCCAGCGCCGACCCTGCCCTGCGCGGCCACGAGCCCCTGCTCCAAGTGGAGGTGGGCTCCCTCAGGGGCCGCCAACTCAAAAACTATGAAGACCAAGTCGATGCCTTGATGTGCGCCTACATCGCCCTCTACGGCTTTCGCTGGGGATCCCAGCGCTGCCACAGCTTCGGAAGTCTGCAAGAAGGGCACATCTTCACACCCCTACCCCCGTCATTGCCAACGCCTCCCGACCCTTATCTTCGTTGAGTCAACACACCATGGCTTACGCCACGCTGCGCGAATAGATAGAGTACGCGCTTTACGCTTCACCGACTTGTTGGTACAGAGGTCTCAGCGTGCTGCCACCGTGCAACCCACGGCGGGAAACTCTCCAGAGATTGAACTGGTTCTTCTCAATTGCAGCACGAACGGCTTTCATCCCGACACGGATTGGCTCTTGAGTCAACACAATTCACCCATACACTGCGGGGCTTCCCGCGGATTCAGCTCAACCGGAGGGAAAACTGGGCTCTTGCTAGCCTCGAATCACCTCTTGGCGGCATGATTAAGAGAAGGGGATCCTGCTGTCAAAGGGAAGGGAAACAAATGAACGTACAACTGGGCCGCAACCGGCAGGCAAGACGCGCTTACGGGCTAGATGAGATTGCTCTGGTGCCGGGCAGGCGAACTCTGGATCCCAGTTTGGTGGACACCCACTTCACCTTGGGAGGGATCCAACGGCCCATCCCCATCATTGCCAGCGCCATGGACGGCGTGGTGGATGTCAAGATGGCGATTTTGCTCTCCAAGCTGGGGGCGATGGGCGTGCTGAACCTGGACGGGATCCAAACCCGCTACGCGGATCCCGACGAGGTGCTGGATCAGATTGCTGCGGTCGGCAAAGACGAGTTCGTCCCCCTGATGCAGCGCCTTTATAGTGAACCCGTCAAGCCGGAGCTCATTCAAGAGCGCATCCGCCAGATCAAAGCCGCCGGCGCCATTGCCGCCGCTAGCTGTGTGCCCGCCCATGCTACCCAATACGGCCCCCTAGTGGCGGAAGCAGGCGGGGATCTGTTTTTCGTCCAGGCCACCGTGGTTTCCGTCCATCACAAAGTGCCTGAGGGTATGCAAAAGCTGGATCTGGCCGCCTTCTGCCGCTCCATGACCATTCCCGTGGTGCTGGGCAACTGCGTCACCTATGACGTCGCCCTGGAGCTGATGCAGGCCGGAGCGGCTGGAGTGCTGGTGGGTATTGGCCCCGGTGCTGCCTGCACCTCCCGCGGCGTGCTAGGAGTAGGGGTGCCCCAGGCTACCGCCATTGCTGACTGCGCTGCCGCCCGCGACCAGTTCTTGGCCGAAACCGGCACCTACGTTCCCATCATTGCTGACGGCGGCCTGGTGACCGGCGGCGATATCTGCAAAGCCATCGCCTGTGGAGCCGACGCCGTGATGATTGGATCCCCCTTAGCCCGCGCTCAGGAGGCCCCCGGTCGCGGCTTTCACTGGGGCATGGCCACCCCCAGCCCTGTTTTGCCCCGCGGCACCCGCATTCGGGTGGGATCCACCGGCACCCTGGAAGAGATCTTGTGCGGCCCTGCCCGCCTGGATGATGGCACCCACAACCTCTGGGGCGCTCTGCGCACCAGCATGGCCACCCTGGGTGCCGCCAACCTCAAAGAAATGCACCAGGTGGAGATCTGCATCGCCCCTTCCCTTTTGACCGAGGGCAAGGTGTACCAGAAGGCGCAGAGCCTGGGCATGGGGAAATAGTCTCTCAGGAAATGCTAGACTCAGGGAGCCGAGGGGGCGGTTAGCTCAGCGGTAGAGCGCCTGCCTTACAAGCAGGATGTCACTGGTTCGAGTCCGGTACCGCCCATCCCCATTCAGGCTGGCAGCTTGGGATACACCCGCTAGCCAGGGCTGGATCCCTGAGGTAGAGTAATGAATGTGGAGCCTGGATCATCTACCACCGTTGGGTCTCGCATTGAGTCTGGCTCAAAAAGTGTGTAAAGTGGTAGACGACATCGACTGGGGCTGTACTATGTTCTTCTAAAGTCCGCAATTGTCAGGCTCGCTCACGAGTTAGACAGCTTGTTACTTTGAGAAGACACTGCTACAGCCAAGACAGGTGTGAGGACAAAGAAGAAGGAGAGAAACATGCCCGCGAAACACGCGAATCCCTGGAAAACGCTGCTGGCTGGCACCCTGGGTGCAGCGGCAGTCTTGACTCCTGGAGTGGCCTATGCCCAAGCTACAGGGCCTGTCACTTCGATCTCTGAGCTTTCCGATGTTCAGCCTACTGACTGGGCATTCCAGGCACTGCAATCGCTGGTCGAGCGCTACGGCTGTATTGCTGGCTACCCTGACCGCACCTTCCGCGGCAACCGGGCTATGACCCGTTTTGAGTTTGCCGCCGGGATGAACGCCTGCTTGGATCGCATCAACGAGCTGATTGCCGCTGGCCTGGCCGACAAGGTTTCCAAGGAGGACTTGGCTACGCTGCAGCGCTTGCAAGAGGAGTTTGCCGCCGAGCTGGCGGCCCTGCGGGGACGGGTCGAGGCAGCAGAGGCTGATATCAACGACCTGAAGGGCAAGGTCTTCAACCCAGTCACCAAGCTCAATGCCCAGGTGATCACTGCTATCCTGGGCAGCGCCCTCACCGACGACCGGGTGGTCAACAACAGGGTGGTGGCTGAGAAGGATCAGGCGAACATGACCCTGCCCTACCGGGTGCGCTTGAACTTCGACGCTTCCTTTGCTGGGCGTGACCGTCTGCGCATTCGTCTGCAGGCTCGCGATGCGGTAACCACCTTCTTCGCAGGGGATCCGGGCGTTGGCTTCCAAGGGGGGGGTGGTGGCACCTTCACACTGGCCCAGTTGGTCTATCAGTTCCCTGCCTTTAACCGCGCTGCCACCATCTACGCTGGCATCACGGGCACTGGGGTGTCCAGTGTCCTGCAATACAGCGTCCCCTTCGATGCCCTCTCGGACTTTGCCGACCTCCCCAACTCCACGGGAGATGTGCCCAGTGGCACGCTGTTTGGCTTCCGCTATCGCCTCAGCGATCAGTTTCGTCTGGCCTACGCCTACAGCACCCGCGGCGGTCAGACCTTGGGCAGAGGTTTCGGTGACAGCGGTTTGACCGGTAACGACAGTGCTCACACGGTGGAGCTGGGCTTTCTGCCGACGGAAAATCTGGAGCTGTATTTGCAATTTGCTTCCACCTATCTGCAGGACGCTAGCCGCGGCCCCGGTTTCCTGGCTACCGGCAGCAGCCTTTTCCGCGGTCCGCTGCGCCGGAATGACGTCACCCCCTCGGCTCGGGTCAATGCCTTTACAGTGGCTGCTAACTGGGAGCTGAGCCCCCGCATTATCCTGTCCGGCTGGTTTACGGCGGGCAACGTTGACTATAACCTGCCCAATGTGGTGCCGGCTGGCACTATCGATCCCGGCGATGAAGACTTCAACGGGTTCTTGCTTGGTTTTGCCTTCCCGGATCTCTTCATTGAGGGTGCCAAGGGTGGTGTAGTCTTCGGTCAGCCGATTGTGACTACAGACAACGACGGGGTTTGGGATACTCGGCCCTTCATTGTGGATGTCTACTACAGCTTCCCAGTGAACGAGTACATTACCCTGACGCCCGCCGCCTACTTTGTGAGCAACCCCAATGGGGGCAGACCAGGGGACAACGACCCGACCATTGGTGTGGGCGCTCTGCGGGCAGTGTTCACCTTCTAATCCCTTGCTCTCCTGCCTAGGTTAAAAACAACGGAGGGATCCGCCGCAGCGGATCCCTTTTTTATGGAAAGTCTCCCAAGCCTTGCCCTGGAAGACATCGAGCAAGTTGGAGCGGGCGCCGGGAAGCTAGGGGTTACAAAAGGCGCACTGAGCCGGATCTGCCCAGGTCTCTGCCACAGGCTCGGTGTGGGTGTGGGAACAGCGGGCACAGCCATACACCCACGCCTTGGTTACAGGGGTGGGAGCACCACACTGGCCGCAGGGCAGCCCAGGCAGCGCACGGATGCGCCAGTAGCCGGGAGTGCCGCAGGCGGGGCAGAGGCTTTGGGCTTTGGCGATGAGGTTTTGGGTGGCTGCCGCAATCACCTGCAGGCGGGTTGGGTTGTACAGGGCCCGCATATCGGTTTCCAGGTGCAGCCCTCCCTGGCGGGCCAGCAGCTCTTCCACCACCTGCTTTAGGGTTGCTTCGTCTTGGATCCCTTTGTGGATAAGTTGGGGGTTTTCCGGCTGGTCGAGGGCGATCAGGCCGTGCTGTGGGAACCCCACCTGTCGGGCAAAGTCGAGCGCTTCTGCCCAGCTCTGCACCCAGCGGTGGCTGAAATTGGTTTGCACGCTTTCTGCATAGCCCACCAGCTCCAAGGGATCCGCGTCAGGTTCAAAAACCTTGAGCATGACCCACTCCTGGTTCCAAGGGATCCAGGGAAGCTGGGGGTGGGGGCCGAAAGATCCCTCGCTGGCCAAAAGCAAGGGGGCAGGACAAACTTGGCGGGCTCTCTCAATCTTTAGGCGTAGGGTGTGGATGGGATCCCCCGGTCGGGGCCGCTCCCGTGAGAAGGTGCCCAGTTGGTCGGTGTCGAGAGGTACCACTTGCACCTGGATCCCCAAGTGTTGGGACAAGAGGGGGGCGACCACTTGCTCCTTGCGATGCAGGGTTGCCAAGTAGGCAACCCGACCTTTCCATTGCATAGACTCAGGCCCGACCCCGATCCGGCAAACGAAGTCTACAGCTTTATTGTTGGGCTCATCGGATGGCTCAAACCAGGGGACTGGGTTCTGCCGCCAAGCCCAACTGGGCGACGGCCTCGGCCAAAGCGGCCTCCCGGCTCTCCACAAACCGCTCTGCCGGCAAGGGCAAACGTAGGCTTTCCAAGCGCTGTCGGATCCGGCTCCTGGCCCCGACAATCCACACCTGCTTGCCGCGATCTAGAGCCTCACGAATGGCATTTTCCAGAGAGAGTGTCGCCGAAACCCCCAGCATCGGTACATCCGACAGATCCACCACCAAAGCTTGGCAAGAAGCCACCGCCTGGTGTTGGCGGGAAATGGCCTGGGAAACCCCGAAGATCATCGGGCCGCTCAGGTAAAACAGCAGCACCTGGCCGCGGCCCTGGCGCAGCAATTCCTTTTCCCGCGGCGTGAGATCCACCGCATCATCCGCATCGGTAATGGCTTTCACCTCTTCCGACTGCAGCTCGCTCAAGCGCTGGATGGTGAGCAAGTTGGCCACAAACACCCCCACTCCCACGGCAGCGATGAGATCCACGAACACCGTCATGAACATCACCCCGTACATGATGGCCGCCCCTTTGAGGGAGAGGCGGTGGGCCCGCTTCAGGAAGCTCCAGTCGAGGATATCCACCCCCACCTTAAAGGCGATCCCCGCCAGCACCGCCATCGGGATCCCTTGGGTGAGGGGAGCGGCAAACAGCACCACCATCAAGAGGATGAGGGCGCGGGTGATGCCCGCCAAGGGCGTACGTCCCCCCGTCTGGATGTTCACCACCGTGCCCATGGTCGCCCCTGCTCCCGGCAACCCCCCCAGGAAGCCGGAGACCAGGTTGGCGATCCCCTGCCCGATCAGCTCTTGGTCAGAGTCGTGGCGGGTGCGGGTGAGGTTGTCGGCAATCACCGCCGTCAAGAGGGTGTCGATGCAGCCCAGCATGCCCAGCACCACCCCGTCCAACACCAAGCTGGCCAAAGATGAAAAGGGCAACTGTGGCCATTGCACCTGGGGCAAGCCGGTGGGGATGGGGCCAATGCGCCGCAACTCCCAGTCAGCCATGAACCAGTTGGCCACCAGCGTTCCCAGCACCAGGGCCACCAACTGGGGCGGCACCGCCCGTCGCCAGGGCTTGGGATAGAAAAAGAGGATGGCCAGCGTCAGCAGCCCCAACCCCAGTTCCGGCACCTTGAGGTTAAGCAGGTAGGTCGGCAGGTTCTGCACCGACCCGATCACTCCCCCCTGGCTGGCGTGGCCCAACAGCGGCGGGATCTGCAGCAAAATCATGATCCAGCCAATTCCCGACATAAAGCCGGAGATGACGCTGTAGGGCATGAGGGTGATGTATTTGCCCAGCTTCAGGGATCCAAACAAAATTTGAAACAGGCCCCCCAGCATGACCACGGTGAAAGCTGGCCCCAACCCCTGATCCGGATAGCTGGCGGTAACCTTGGCAACCACCGCCGTCATCATCACCGTCATCGGCCCGGTGGGTTCGGAGATAAGGGTGGGGGTACCGCCGAACAGGGCGGCAAAAAAGCCCACACACACCGCCCCGTACAAACCTGCCACCGGCCCCGCCCCGGAAGCCACCCCAAAGGCCAAAGCCATCGGCAGCGAGACAATCGCCGTCGTCAGCCCGCCGAAGAGATCCCCACGCCAGTTTTCTAGGCTTAGCCGCCGCTGCCAATCCAGAAATCTCCTACCGCCGGCCTGCTCTTCTTTCGCTTGCTGCAGCATGCTCCACCGCTCTCGACACTATGTAGGTAGGCTACCATTGAGCGTTACCATAAAGACTAGACTAGAGAATAGATTTCTATCTATAAGTTTCTTCAGGGATCCCCTTTCGGCGCCGAGTTTGGGAAACTCTCTCTGCCAAGCAGAGCTGCCTGCCGACAGCCACTCTACCCCAGAATGGTAGACTGGAAACACCTGGATTTTGAGTTACTGCCCTAGGTTGCCGACTGTTGGCGGGCAACAACCTTCTGACCTTGCACCCTGCCCGCGCCCAAGTCCACCGGGATCCCTCACCTCTACCTCCATCCCATGAGCGACAACGAATTGACCGCGCGCATCATCTCCACCGACTTGCAGCGGGAGATGACGCAGTCCTACCTGGAATACGCCATGAGCGTGATTGTCGGGAGGGCTCTGCCAGACGCGCGGGATGGCTTGAAGCCGGTGCATCGCCGCATCCTCTACGCCATGCACGAGCTGGGCCTGACGGCGGATCGGCCTTTTCGCAAGTGCGCCCGCGTTGTCGGGGATGTGATTGGGAAATACCATCCCCATGGGGATCAGGCGGTTTACGAAGCGCTGGTGCGCATGGCCCAGGACTTCTCCATGCGGGAGCGCCTGGTGGACGGGCACGGCAACTTCGGCTCCATCGACAACGACCCGCCGGCGGCCATGCGCTACACCGAGTGCCGCCTCACCGCCTTTGCCCAGGAAGCCCTGCTGCAGGATATCGACGCCAACACCGTTGACTTCATCGACAACTACGACGGATCCCAGCAAGAGCCGCTGGTGCTGCCGGCGCGGATCCCGCAGTTGCTCTTGAACGGCTCTTCCGGGATTGCTGTGGGCATGGCCACCAACATCCCGCCCCACAATCTGGGAGAGCTGGTGGACGGCCTGATTGCCCTCATCCACAACCCCAACCTGACCAGCCTGGAGTTAATGCAATGGATCCCGGCCCCCGATTTCCCCACCGGCGGGCTGATCATGGGCCAGGAGGGCATCCGCGAAGCCTATACCACCGGGCGCGGCTCCATCACCCTGCGGGGGGTGGCCACCATCGAGACCATTGAGCAGCGGGGCCGACCGGCGCGGGACGCCATCGTGATCACCGAGCTGCCCTACCAGACCAACAAGGCAGCCATGATTGAAAAAATTGCCGAGTTGGTCAATGAGAAAAAACTGGAGGGCATTGCCGACATCCGTGACGAGAGCGACCGCAGCGGCATGCGGGTAGTCATTGAGCTGAAGCGGGATGCCCAACCGCAGGTGGTGCTCAACAACCTCTACAAGCAAACCCCCCTGCAGAGCAACTTCGGGGTCAACATGCTGGCCATCCTCAACGGCGAGCCGCGCACCCTGACCTTGCGGGATGCCCTGCAGGCTTTCTTGGATTTTCGGGCAGAGGTGATCGAGCGGCGCACCCGCTATGAGCTACAAAAGGCGGAGGAGCGGGATCACCTGTTGCAGGGGTACCTGGTGGCTTTGGGGCAGTTGGATCGGGTGATTGCCCTTATCCGCGGAGCTGCTGATACTGCCACAGCCCGCGCTGAGCTGCAGAGCCAACTGGGGCTAAGCGAAGCGCAGGCCGATGGCATCCTACAAATGCAACTGCGCCGCCTTACCGCCCTGGAAGCGGAGAAAATCCAGGCCGAACACGAGGACTTGCTGCGGCAAATTGCCGATTTGCGGGACATTCTGACTCGGCGGGAACGGGTGATGCAAATTATCTGCGAAGAGCTGCAGCAGCTTAAAGCCCGCTTTGGGAGTCCGCGCCGCTCCCGCCTCTGCCTCGAGGACGGTGAGCTGGAGGTCGCCGATCTCATCGAGAACCGCGAGACGGTTATCTTTCTCACGGAGCAGGGCTACATCAAGCGCACGGACATCGAAGAGTTTCAGGTGCAGGGGCGGGCCACCCGTGGCAAGGCTGGCACCCGCATCAAAGACGACGATGCCATTGAACAGTTTTTTGCCTGTCGCAGCCACGACACCATCCTCTTTTTCACAGATCGGGGGATGGTCTATACTCTGCCTGCCTACCAGATCCCTCAAGGGAGCCGCACCGCCCGTGGCAGCGCCATCGTCCAGTTGCTGCCCCTGAGCCGGGAAGAGCGGGTTACCTCGATGGTGCCCGTGAGCAAGTTCAGCGACGACGAATACTTGGTGATGCTCACCCGTGGGGGGTACATCAAAAAAACGGCCCTCAGCGCCTTTGCTAACGTCCGCTCCAACGGCCTAATTGCCATTTCTCTGGAGGAAAACGATGAGCTGCGCTGGGTGCGCCGCGCCCGCTCCAGCGACGATGTAGTGATGGCAACCCGCCAAGGCATGTCCATTCGCTTCCGTGCCGACGACGAGCAACTGCGTCCCTTAGGGCGGCCTGCTCGCGGCGTGCGGGCCATCACCCTCAACCCCGGTGACGACATCGTCAGTATGGACATCATTTTCGCCGAGTCGGTGATGGCCGCTGAGCGAGAGGGGGAGGGGCTGGCCAACCCCTGGGTGTTGGTGATCACCAAAGAAGGGCGGGGCAAGCGCTCGGCCATCGACCACTTCCGCCAGCAAAACCGGGGTGGCAAGGGGGTGATCGCCACCAAGTTCCGCCAGGAGTCGGATGAGCTGGCTGCCCTGCGCATCGTCAATGCCGAGGACGAGATCCTGTTGGTAACCGCCAGAGGCATTGTCATGCGCCAGTTGGCCAAGGCCATCCCCACTCAGTCTCGTGAGGCAACAGGGGTGCTGGTGCAGCGCCTGGATCCCGAAGACAGCATTGTAGGAGTGACGGTGGTGCCCGCTTCGTTTATCGGGGATCCGGCAGAAGCTGAAGAGGAGCCGGCAGATGGGCTCCCCAGGCCGACAGTTGATCCCTGAGGTACGGCATTTGCCGCTTGGGAAGGGTGGGATCCCGTACCGAAGGCAGCAAGGCGCAGGTGCTAAGTTGGGCATAGCCCAAATTGCGGGAGCGGTGAGAGCCTGAGGGATCAGGCAGGCCGTCCAGTTGGGCTTTACCTGCTGTGTTTGGGGAGCTTGGTAACTCCATGTCCAGCCCAATCAACTTCATTCCTGGCTTTGAGGCTGTGCCAACGCCTAGCCCCAACAACCGGCTCTGGCAATACCTGCAGTCGCAGGATCCCAGCGTTTTTCAGGATATTGCCCGCAATTCTTCCCCAGAGGTGCTGGAGATCCTGGGCTATAACATCCGCAGCCTGCTGGGCAGTTTGCCGTCCGACCAATTTGGCGTTCAAATCGTCACCAACCGCGAGAGTTTGGCAAAGATGCTCTCGGGTGCCATGATGGGGGGCTATTTTCTGCGGGTGATGGAGCAGCGCCTGGCCCTGGAGCAGTCTTTGGGCAACTCATCCGCCGCTGTCCCCTCTTCCCAACCTCCAACACCGGATCAACCTCCAACAGCGGAGGGAGGCAGCGCCCAGTAGCTCCGGGCTCAGCCTTGCGGGCCTGAAACCAAGTTCAACGTAAGGCGCGGGATTCCCCACCGTATAGACGGTGGGGAGGGATAGCGCCTCCTGACTGATTCTGGATATATCGCTTCACAATT
>NZ_JANSJA010000008.1:0-2710 GCF_047462335.1 Synechococcus sp. H60.1 | reverse complement strand
CCGCCGCGCGACTTGTCGGTGTGGCGGCTGTAGTCCGAGTCGGCGTCCCAGAAGAGCCAGACGCCCGCAGGGTTATCGATGGCGGCTTGCGACACGCCTGCCAAGTTGCCGCGACAGTTTGCGGGCGTGTTCGGCGGACAGTCGGTTGTCAGACGCGACTTGTAAGCGTAGGAAGTGCCCGCGCCGCGATAGCTGGGGTCGCCCGTGCTGAACTGATCCTGCTCCCAGAAGCTGGGGCGCGGCTCCGACGGACAGAACCAGATTTTGTCGTTCTTCACATACGGCTGAATCAAGGTGCGCAACTGCGGCCACTGGGTGTTGAACGCGCGGGAGATGTTCGTCGCAGCGGGGTAGGTCTCATCGTAGTCCTGAATATACATCATGATGCCTGTGGCAATCTGACGCACATTCGACAGACAGGTCGAAGTCCGTGCGCTCTCACGCGCACGCGCGAACACGGGGAATAGGATCGCCGCCAGAATGGCGATGATCGCGATTACGACCAGCAGCTCAATCAGCGTAAACCCTCGTTTCATAGTGGCAGAATTGTACGCCGCGCTTTGTTAGCAGTGTGTTAAGAGACGCGAACCGCTGCGGATATTCAACAACGCGGCAACCACAACCCCACAAAACCCCCGAATCGGCTTCGCCAAACGAGTTCGTGTGTATCCGTGCCACTACTTGACAATACTGCACTCAAGTCAGGTATAATGCATTCACTCAGAAAACGGGAACTTTTCCCCCGCGCGTGAGGTATCGAAGGCTGTGGAAACTTTCCGCAGCGCACGAAAATAACGATAGGAGGCTGGTTATGGGTAAGGTTGTTGGGATTGACTTAGGGACGACGAACTCGGTGATTGCTGTGCTGGAGGGCGGCGAGCCTGTGGTGATTCCGACGGCGGAGGGCGGTCGCCTGTGCCCGTCGGTGGTGGGCTTCACCAAGACAGGCGAGCGGCTGGTGGGCGCGCCCGCCAAGCGGCAAGCCATCGTGAACCCTGAAAACACGATTTTCTCCATCAAACGCTTCATCGGGCGACGCTACGACGAGGTGGAGGAAGAGCGCAAGCGCGTACCCTACAAGGTGGTCGCCGACAGCAAGGGCGACGCGGCGGTGCAGATTCCTGCGCTCGATAAGACGCTGCGCCCCGAAGAGATTTCGGCGATGGTGCTGCAGAAACTCAAGGCGGACGCCGAAGCCTACTTGGGTGAGAAGGTGGAGGCAGCCGTGATCACCGTGCCCGCCTATTTCAACGACGCGCAGCGCACCGCCACCAAAAACGCAGGCGAGATCGCGGGGCTGAAGGTGCTGCGCATCATCAACGAGCCGACCGCCGCCGCGCTCGCCTACGGACTGGACAAGAAGACCAACGAGACCATCCTCGTGTTCGACCTCGGCGGCGGCACCTTCGATGTCTCGATTCTGGAAGTTGGCGACGGCGTGTTCGAAGTAAAAGCCACTTCGGGCGACACGCACCTTGGCGGCGACGACTTCGACCAGCGCATCGTCGACTACCTCGCCGACGAGTTCAAAAAAGAGCACGGCATCGACCTGCGCCAAGACCGCCAGGCGCTCCAACGCCTGAAAGAAGCCGCCGAACGCGCCAAAATCGAACTCTCCAGCGTGACGACCACCACGATTAACCTGCCGTTCATCACGGCGGACGCGAGCGGCCCCAAGCACCTTGATATGACGCTCACCCGCGCGAAGTTCGAAGACCTGTGCGCCGACCTGTTCGAGCGGCTCAAGGGTCCCATCTTCCGCGCCTTGGAGGACGCAGGTCTCAAGCCGAGCGCGATTGACGAGGTGGTGCTGGTGGGCGGCTCGACGCGCATCCCCAAAGTGCAGGAGATGGTGCGCCAGATCACGGGCAAGGAGCCGCATAAGGGCGTCAACCCCGACGAGGTGGTCGCCATCGGCGCGGCAATTCAGGCGGGCGTGCTGGCAGGCGAGGTCAAGGACATCGTGCTGCTGGATGTCACCCCGCTCTCGCTGGGCATCGAGACCAAAGGCGGCATCTTCACCGTGCTGATCCCGCGCAACACGACCATCCCGACGCGCAAGGGCGAGATCTTCACCACCGCCGCCGACGGGCAGACCAGCGTCGAGGTGCGCGTCTATCAGGGCGAGCGTCCGATGGCGCGCGACAACAAACTGCTCGGCGTGTTCCACTTGGACGGCATTCCTCCCGCGCCTGCAGGTGTGCCGCAAATCGAGGTGACCTTCGACATCGACGCCAACGGCATCCTGCAGGTCTCGGCGAAAGACCTCGGCACGGGACGCCAGCAGAGCATCCGCATCACAGGCTCGACGAACCTCACCCGCGAGGAAGTGGAGCGCATGGTGCGCGAGGCGGAGGCGAACGCCGAACGCGACCGCAAACTGCGCGAGCAAGCCGAGCAACTCAACCGCGCCGAGCGACTCGCTATCGACACCGAGCGGCTGCTGAAGGAGCAGAGCGAGGCGATTAGCGCGAGCGACCGCGAACGCGCCGAGACGCTCATCCGCGACATCCGCGAGGCGATTCAGCAGCAGAACGCCGAACGCGCGATTAGCCTGATGAGCGAACTGGAGAGCCTGACCTACCGCATCACGGAGCAACTCTACCAGCAGCGCACAGCAGGCTACACCAGCAGTTCGAGCGCAACTGCAGGCGCGACCAGCGGCACAAGCGGCGACGATGTCATCGACGCCGAGTACCGCGAGGAGAAG
>NZ_JANSJA010000007.1:0-2798 GCF_047462335.1 Synechococcus sp. H60.1 | reverse complement strand
AGGATTCTGGTAGACCTTAACTCCGTTGCTGGGTTAGCCGCTGCCAAAGCTCCAGAGGAATGCGCTCGTGAGGACACTTCAGGGAGCGAATCTGAGCTAGATCTTCCGGCAAGTAGTGCAAAGCCACCCGCGCCGTTGCGTCTAAGAGGCTGTGCCGCTGCTGGGGATGCTGCTCGGCTTCTCCGAAAAACACATCCAGCCAGCCATCCTGCTCTTGGTAGCGCATCCGCAAAGCGGAGAGAGAAGGTAGGGACTCTTGGCGATAGAGCTGGAAGCCCTGCCTAGGACTCCACCCCAGCCACCACTGGGGCGCCAGTTGCCCCAACTGCCGACACCACACTCCCGCCTGCACCTGTTGCCATGTCATGCTCATCACTCCGTGACCTGCAAAGACCTAGCTGCAAATTTTTTCCAACTACTTTAGCCAAGTACTCTACCAGACTCACTCAGTTTGATGCAAGTCTCTATCAAAGAGTGCCCCGTATGCTCCGGGGATATATTGCAACTTGATCTCAATAGTGCTATCCTGTCACTCAGGTGAGTGGTGGAGTCAAATCCATCAGTCTTCCTCTCTTGTCTTGGATAGAGCGGGGATCCCGCGCCGGCGGAACTGGCCATCCTGCGTTTGGCAGGGATCCCTTTTCCTCCTTTCCCCTCAAAGTTGAGGTTTTAATCTAATGAGACTAAACATCAATTAACAGGGGAGGGAGGTTTTCCGCCAACACCGTGTTGAAGGAGGAGGTAGCAGTCGAGGGTGATTGCGCTTGCGTCGGCGGGCTAGCAAGCGGAAGCGGCGTGAAGCGCTGGGGAAGTATCTTGAGTTATTTGGAATGGCTATAAATCTTCTAAGGAGATAAACGGATGTTTTCGGAACAAGCTAGCTGTTCCGTCCTTGTTTTGTTCTCTAAAAAATGATTCTGAAAGAAGATTAAAATTTGGAGAAAAGGATTGAATCAGGTGCGACTTATCGATTAGAATTTAGATGGCGTTAACGCTAACCGCGACGAAGAGATCGGAGAGAGGAAACCTAACATCCTCTCTCCTTTTCTGTCTCTATCTCTTGTCTCCCAAGAAGTAGGGATCCCTTACGAATGGAGATACAATCTAAGGTGTTCCTTGCTCTTACCCCTAGACCCTTTTTCCACCCCTCACCCATGGCCCGTATCCCAGAGGGAAGCTAGGGATCACTTTTGAAAGTGACTATAGCTTTTACACCCTCAACTACCCTTTCAGATTCTTGTTTTTGTTTGGCGTGACTTAGGATCTCGCTTGAGCTTTAAGCCAAACTAAAGGGTTGCGCCTCGGTCTTGCAGCCATTGGGCAGCTAGCTTGTGCTGCCGCTTTTGCGCATAGGCTAAAGGTGTGTGCCCCTCCTGATTCCGGGGGTTTAATTCGGCCCCATGCTGCAGCAAAAGTTCTAGGATTGGGACATGCCCTTCCCAGGCAGCCCAGTGCATGGGTGTTGCCCCGAAGCGGTTGCGCGCGTTGACATCAGCCCCGTACAAAATGAGAAAGCGAGCGATGCCCAAGTGTCCTTGTGTGGCCGCCTCGTGCAGAGGAGTTCGCCCCGTCTCATCAACGGCATCCACCGGTGCCCCCTTGGAGAGTAGGCGAGCTAGAACGCTTTTCCTACCCGTAGCCGTAGCCCAGTGGAGAACGCCACAGGCGTTTGCCCCTTTTTGGATCAGCAGACTGATAACTTCTGCCTGATCGGCTAGGGCAGCCCGATGGAGAGGAGTGTATCCATAGCGATCTGGCAGATCGATCTCGCTGCCTGCCTGGAGAAGCCGCTCCACCACTTCCACCTGGCCGCTGGCTGCAGCCAAATGGAGGGGTGTAGCCCCGCTGGAATCCACCGAGTGGACAGAAGCGCCATAAGCCAAAAGCAAGTCCAACAACTCCAGATTGCCGATGAGTATTGCTTTGTGAAGCGGGGTAACCCCCTGCCAATCGGGAGCATTCACATCTGCCCCTTGCTGCAAGTAAGCCAGCAATTGTTGCAGATCTTGATTGGCTAAGGCGCGGTGCAGGGCTTCGCTCATAGTTACTGGGAAATAGGGCTTAAAGTTCTTCAGGGAGAGTTAGGAATAGGCAAAGTCTAGGCTTTACAGCTTGGGCAAAGTCTAGCACTGGATCCCTGCTTCTGAAGTAGCTGCCCGCAAGAGGCCTCTTGGTGCTCAGCCAGCAGGGTCAATGCAGCATCAAGCCTTGACCATGAGAACCATTCTCGACAAGCTTGCATCTCAATTGCATTAGCGCTGAGAGGATCCCTTGGTTCAGCCTGGGTTGACATGCCATGATCAGCGGCAGAGTCAGAGGTCGGAGCTGACTTTTGGCCCAGGTTCTGCAACTCTCAATTCCCTTCCTTCTGCCACCGCTCATGGACTACTACGCGATTCTGAACCTGTCTCCCCAAGCAGACAGCGAAGATATCAAGCGAGCCTTTCGCCGGTTGGCACGGCAGTTTCACCCCGATGTGGCAGGAGAGGGATCCCGAGAACGATTTGAGCAGATCTATCGGGCCTACCAAGTGCTGAGCAACCCTGAAGAGCGGCGGCGCTACGACGCCCAACGACAATCCCCGCCCAGTCCTGGGAAAGGAGAAAGGCGGGTGGTTGTGCGCACCACTGGATTGGACTCCACCTCAGCAGAACCGCCGGCTCGGGACTCCCTTGAGGCAGGAATTGCCCGCGTTAAGGCCGCCTGGCGCGAGCGCAAGCTGCCCACGGCAGTGGCTCTGGCCGAAGCCCTCCTGAAACGCTTTCCCAACTCCGGCGAGGCCATCCACATCTTGGCTT
>NZ_JANSJA010000006.1:0-2804 GCF_047462335.1 Synechococcus sp. H60.1 | reverse complement strand
TTAAGCTGAGGGGGGCTTTTCTCTCAGGAACCTTGGCCATGCACACCCCATCCCAGATCCTTCGCGAGCGCCTGCGCTTCCACGGTCACAAGTACACTTTTGTCAGCCAGCGTTTGCGCTTTCCCAACGGCACAGAGGCGGAGCGGGAGTACCTCATCCACCCCGGCGGCGTCGTGGCCGTACCGGTAACTGCCGAAGGCAAGTTCGTCTGCATTCGCCAGTATCGCTTTGCCGTCGCCGCCTACCTTTACGAATTTCCTGCCGGCACCGTCGAGCCAGGAGAACATCCGGATGAAACCATTCGCCGCGAGCTGGAAGAAGAAACCGGCCTGCGGGCCCACCGCTGGGATCCCCTCGGCCAATTTTATCTGTGCCCCGGCTATTCCAGCGAGATCATGTACGCCTACCTGGCGCGGGATCTGGAAGTGCTGGATGCTCCACCGGCCAAGGACGAGGATGAAGACATCGCCGTCGTGGAGTTTTCGCCTGCTGAACTAACGGAAATGGCCCGTTTTGGCCTGGACTTTGATAGCAAATCTATCGCCTGCTTTTGGCGGGCCCAATTGTTTTTGGCGGCAGAAAATGCGGTCGTTGCGAGCAGGGACAAGCCCTAGGCATGGCCACCCCCCTTGGTGGCGAACCTGCGCCTCGCCTAGCCCCCTCTTTCCCCAAGGGAGGGGGGCTAGAGGGGATCCTTGTCGCCAATAGGCCTGACCTCTATAGCAAAGTGGCGGCATAGTGGGCAGCCCCTATCAAGCCCACCTGGGCGTTCACCACCACCTGCACCGACAGTTGCTCCAGCAGAGGGCGCATCCGTCCTTTGTCCAAAAAGGAGGGCAAAAACTCCCCCTCTCGCAAGAGGCGCAGGAGCTTGGGCGCGATCCCGCCGGCGATGAACAGGCCCCCACGGGGCAACAGGTGCAGGGCAAAATTGCCGACAGCGGCCCCATACAAGCTGGTAAATAGCCGCAAGCATTCCACCGCCAAGGGATCCCGTCCCTCCAGGGCGGCATTGGCAATTTGGGCTGCCGGGTCGATGGGGCTAGCTTTCTTCTCCCACGCGGCAATTTGGGCCAGCAACTGCTCCTCTCCTTGGCCCCAGCGGCTATCCCGCAGAAATTGATAGATGGCCACGATCCCCTGCCCCGAGACCACCCGTTCAGTGGAGACGCGCCCATGTCGTTGTTGCAGATACCGCAGCAGCTCCCATTCCAAAGGGGTACGTGGAGAAAAATCCACATGCCCCCCCTCGCTGGCATGAACCTGGTAGCCGCCTTCTCCCCACGTGAGGTAGGTCTGCCCCAGGCCTGTGCCTGCCCCGATGACACCGATGGGAGCCTGGGGCTGCCGCTCCCCTGCCTGCAGTGTTTCCAGATCCTGATCTCGCAGGGCAAGCACCCCATACCCCACGGCGCTGAAGTCGTTGATCAAAGCTAGGCGTGGGATCCCCAGCTCTGCCGCCAATTGGCCTGAGTGCAGGCTCCAGGGCAGGTTGGTGATTTTGGCCGTTTGTCCCCCTGGCCACGTGCCCCCCTTCTCTTCCATCACGGGTCCAGCCACAGCAAAACAGGCAGCAACCGGCCGTGGATCTCGCCCCAGCTCCTGCCGCGCCTGGGCCAGAAACTCCAGCACCACCGGCGTGAGGTTGGGATAGCTTTGGCTGGCATAGCGGCAGTGGTAGAGGCTGTGGTCGGGATCTTGGGCATTGAAGAGGCTGAGGCTGGTCTTGGTACCCCCGATATCCCCCGCCAACAGCAACTCCATAGTTTTCTCAGGCAGCGCGTTATTCTCACCCTGACATTTCCGGCAATACCCTGGCAACGCCGGCCCTGCTTGGCCAGGGCGGGAAAGGGCAGGGAAGATGCTATGTTAACTGATGTAAAAGTTTCTAAGATTGCGTTTTGCTTCCTACATCTTGTTCGCCGCCTCTCCAAGAGGAACCTTCCCTGTCCTCCCAGAGCTTAGTTGGACGGGAGCTTCCCCCCTTTTCTCTGCGAAGGCGGCTTCCGTCTTACCATGCCATCGGGGCGGCGGCGGCTGTGCTGGTGTGCCTACCCGTTTTCGTGGAAGCGCCCCTGGTGCGCTATGGCCCTTGGCTGAGCTTGGCGATGACTCTAGGCTGGCTGGGCCTTAGCTTGCGGCTCTACTCGCGGCCCCGCAGCCGCATCTGGGGGGATCTGCTCTACGGCTTCACGCTGACTTGGCTGGCAGGATCCCTCTACTGGGGCTGGCTGCGCTGGGAGCCGCTCTGGCACATGCCGGTGGAAGCTCTGGGGATCCCGATTGTCTGGTGGGGGGCACGGCAACGCTTTGCCCGCATCGGCACCTGGTTTTATCTCGGCTCCCTGTGGGGCACAGCAGTGACAGATCTTTACATTCACTCGGTGGGGCTGTTGCCGGAGTGGCGGCAGGCAATGCGGTTTGACCGCCTGGATCAGGCAGCCGTCCCGTTCATGGCTGCGCTCAACAAAATGGCCACCCCTTGGGGGGTAGCTTGGGGCATCGGCTTAAGCCTTCTGCTCCTTGGGGTTGGCCTGTGGGTCATTCAGGGATCCCGTCGCCTGCACCATTGGGCCTTTGCCGGAGCAGTGCTGAATACCCTGTTGGTGGATGGTTTTTTTCTGTGGGGGGCGGCTTCGCTTCGCTGAGCCAGCCACCTCTGCGGTGCTGACTAAGAGAATGGCAGCGCAAGCCCCGGCATTGAGCTCACCTACCGTTCTTTTGGGTTTCTACGTAGCGCTTTGTTGTGGCCAGGTAGCCGCGAAGGAACTGTTCGTTCCAAGTGTAGGTAGCCGACTTCTCAA
>NZ_JANSJA010000005.1:0-2817 GCF_047462335.1 Synechococcus sp. H60.1 | reverse complement strand
AGACAAAAGCTCTGCTGTCAAGCGGGTGAGGAAACCCCACCCGCCTACGCGGTGGAGTAGTTCATATGACCTTGCCCTCGGACGTGATTCTTCCCTTCAGTTTGCTGGCCCGCTCTTCGGCTTCCTCGGTAATGAGAGGCAGTTGCTCTAACACCTCGCCGGGGTATTTTTCCAACACCCGCAGAGAGAGCGCTATCCGCCCTTTGGCCTCATCCACATCGATGACCACGGCCTTGAGCGGCTGACCAGGCCGGAACAAGTCGGATAAGGAGGCAACAAAGCTTTGGCTGACCTGCTTGATGTGCAACAGCCCGCTGCCCCCCTCCTCCAGCTCAACGAAAACGCCAAAGGGCTTGAGGGCGCTGACCTTGCCCCGCACCACCTGGCCGGTGGTGTAGATTCCCAGGCTCTCAGCCTGTCGCGCTACTCGCTGGGAGAGCACCAGCTTGTTGGCAGCAGGGTTGACTTCCAGCAAACTGGCGGTCAGCGATTGGCCCACCAGCTCTTCTAGATCTTCCCGTTGGTTGAGATGCGAGCGAGGAATAAAGCCCCGCAGCCCCTGCACATCCACCAGCACTCCACCCTTGTTGGTGCCGATCACCGGGGCAGTTACTGTCTGGCCACTGGCCTGTTTTTCGGCCAGCTCCTCCCAAAGTCGCTTCAGCCGCAGCCGCCGCGCCGAGAGCACGATTTGCCCTTCCGAGTCCTCTCGCAAGATGAGAAAATCGGCTTCGCTTTTGAGGGGAAAAAGCCCGCTCAAATCCTCTCCTGGGCGGATCCCGGCTTCCTTCAGGGGCAAAAAGGCCGGCGACTTGCCGCCGATATCTACCAAGGCCCCATCGTTCTGGTGCTGGAAGATGCGACCTCGCACCACCTGTCCCGGTTGAAAGTCAAGGCTTTGCGCCTCCAGAGCCTTGGCAAAATCTTCCGAAGAAAACGTATCGGCAGCCTGAGAGCGAGGGAAACGAAAGGTCATGGAAAGGAAGCCATTCGAGAGGCAATGGGTTTCAGGATAACCCAAAACCTGCCAGGGATCCCAGCCCCTCTCGTCCGCCTCAGCGGGAAGAGGTGCTCACCCTCTTGAGCGGAGGCCAAGCCCAGGGCATCGACACCGGCAGCTTTACCTAGATGTAATACATCAACCTGGCCTGTTGCTGTTGCGCCTGCCGGTCGCAGAGGTCTTGCAAGGTCGTTTTTTGGAGAATGCCCACCGCTGCCGCCTGGGCATCTTGCCAAGCCTGCCAGAGCACCTGGCGCTCCGGCGAGAGATCGCCGCTGGGCAAGTCCCGGGAGCGGCTGAGATCTTCTCCCTCGATGGCCTGAATGATGTCCAACAGGGAGATCTGCCAGGGTGGTCGAGCCAGAGAATAACCCCCTTTGGCACCCCGCTGGCTGCGTACCAGGCCCTGCCTGCGCAGCGTGGCCAGCAACTGCTCCAGGTAGCGGTCGGGAATCGACTGATGGGCTGCGATCTCCTTGATCTGCAATACCCGGCCATCATGGTAGTGCTGGGCCAACTCCAGAAGAGCTAGGAGAGCGTACTCACTTTTACAAGACAGTTCCAAAATACCCATCCTTCCTGCAGGGATCAGGTCTATGGTACTCCGGTTTCCCGCCGGAGTTTTGTGAGATCCCCTTTGGGTTAGCGGTGGGTTCGGCCTGTATGGTGGAATAGGCCCCTTTGGGAGTGGTTTATGGCAAGTGTTGGCTCCCTATCCGGTTCAGCGCGGATCCCGGCGGAGCGATTGCAAACTTTGCGGCAGCAGATTGGCAAGCTGATCGCCAACGTCGAGTCGGTGTTTCAAGGCAAGCCACAGGTGGTGCAGGCGGTGGTGACGGCCCTGGTGGCGGAAGGCCATGTCTTGCTGGAGGACATGCCGGGAGTGGGCAAAACCACGCTGGCGCGGGCCATTGCCCGCAGCTTGGGGGCCAAGTTTCAGCGAATTCAATTTACCAGCGACCTCTTGCCAACTGACATTCTTGGCCTCACCCTCTTCAACAAAGAGAAAGGGGAGTTTGAATTTCGCCCAGGCCCCATTTTTGCCCATGTCATCCTGGCCGACGAGATTAACCGCACCTCTCCCCGCACCCAGAGTGCCCTGTTAGAGGCAATGGCGGAAAAGCAGGTTTCGCTGGATGACCGCACCTACCCGCTGCCCAGTCCCTTTATGGTGTTGGCCACCCAAAACCCCTTGGAGTATCACGGCACCTATCCCCTCCCGGAAAGCCAGTTGGATCGGTTTTTGGTGCGGCTGTCCATCGGCTACCCCAGCCCTGAGGTGGAGCGGGCTTTGCTGCTGCAGCGACAGCAGGCAGAGCCGGTGGAGGCTCTCCAGCCGGTGCTTTCCCTGGCGGAGCTGCGGGAGATCCAGGCGGCGGTGGATCAGGTGTACCTGGATGGATCCCTGGCCGACTATCTGCTG
The DNA here is from genome assembly GCF_047462335.1 of Synechococcus sp. H60.1. Classification (NCBI taxonomy): domain Bacteria; kingdom Bacillati; phylum Cyanobacteriota; class Cyanophyceae; order Synechococcales; family Synechococcaceae; genus Synechococcus; species Synechococcus sp. H60.1. Next base: position 394 of record NZ_JANSJA010000005.1, on the reverse strand, counting down.
CAGGTGGTGCAGGCGACACGCGCCTCCAAGCTTTTGCGGGCTGGCGTGTCCACCCGCGGGGCATTGGCTTTGGCAAGGGCTGCACGGGCGCAGGCGTTGGTGAGAGGGCGGAGCTTTTGCCTACCGGAAGATCTGCAAGCTTTGTTTGTGCCGGTGCTGGCGCATCGCATTTCTTTAGCCGGATCTGGGGACATGACGAGCAACCGACGGCAGGAAGCAGAGGCCGTCATCCGCGACATCGTGGCAACGGTTGAGCCGCCGGTTTGAGGAGGGATCCCCTGGGCAACAATAGGAGCCAACGGTCTTGGGCAGAACTGCGGATTCGGATCCCAATCAAGAAAATGAACTACCCCACCGCGCAGGCGGGTGGGGTTTCCTCACCCGCTTGACAGCA
>NZ_JANSJA010000004.1:20859-23150 GCF_047462335.1 Synechococcus sp. H60.1 | reverse complement strand
AAACACCCCTGCCAAGAGCAGCGGCAAGACCAGCCCCAGGGCATAGGCCAGCAGCAACCCGCCCCCCACCCAGGGCTGCTCCGTGGTGGAAACCCAGCCCAGCAGGGCCACCAAAACCGGCGTGCTGCAGGGAGAAGCCACCAGGCCAAAGGTGGATCCCAGCACCACCGACCGGCTCAGCCCAGGCCACTGGCCAGGGATCTCCAACCGGTTAAACCAATCGGGGAAGCGCAGGGGGAAGACTTCCAGCAGGTTCAGCCCCATGAGGATGGCGATCCCTCCCGCCACTAGGGATCCAAAGGCAGTGGTTTGTCCATAAACCCGGCCTAGCAAAGCTGCCCCCAAACCCAGCAGGGTCAGGGTAAAAGCCACCCCAGCCGCAAAACCCAAAGATTGGGCCCAGATGTGCCGACGCACTTTTCCGGCCTCTTCATCAGGGCTAGGGGTGTAGCCGCCGATGTAGCCAATGGTTACCGGCAACATAGAGAGCAGACAGGGAGAAAGGCTGGTAACCAAACCTGCCAGACCCACCAGCAGCAGGCTCAGCGGGGAAAGGTGCTGCAGTTGACCTTGAACCAGCTCCGTTGCCCACTGCTCTAGGTGGTAGAGCCAAAGCTGAAGGGTATCCACCATAGCAAAAGCTGTCGAGTCCAAACCTAGGCTAGCTCAAGGAGCCCACTCCAGGGCAGCTTGGCGTCAACTGGCCAGCACCCTCAGCGGCGCGCTCCAGTCCAGAAAAGCTGGGGAGCTACTTGGACTGTTGGTAGGCGGCAATGCTGCTGGCGATCACTGCTTCGGTTTCGGCCAGACCTTTCCAGCCCAAGATCTGGGTTTCTTTCTTCTCTAGGCGCTTGTAGGTGGCGAAAAACTCGGCAATCTCGTCCAGGCGGTGCTGGGCAATATCTTCCAGCTTGGTTACGGAAGCATAGCGAGGATCCTTAGCGGGCACGCACAGCAACTTCTCATCCGGCTCCCCTGCGTCGATCATCTGCAGCATGCCCAGCGGGCGCACCGCAATCACGCACCCTGGAAAGGTGGGCTGATCCATGATCACCAGGCCATCCAAGGGATCCCCGTCCCCTGCCAGCGTATTGGGCACAAAGCCGTAGTCGTAGGGGTACTGCACCGAAGAGTAGAGCACCCGGTCTAGGGCCATCACGCCCATGTCTTTGTCAAACTCGTACTTGTTCTTGCTGCCGCCAGGGATCTCAATCAAGAGGTTGAGCAGACCCGGCTTGGGTTGGGCAGGGATCCGCGACAGGTCAATCACAGCAATTGTCCTCGAAATACGTGACGCAAAAATAGCCAGAGGGCATTATAGCTCCCAGGGCGGGACTTCAAGTAGCAAAGACAAGCTCCTCGGGCAAGATTCGAACTTGCGACCAATCGGTTAACAGCCGACCGCTCTACCGCTGAGCTACCGAGGATCAAAGTATCTTCCATCGTAGGGAAAAAAACGCCATCAGGCAACTCCCCCGAAGGAAAGGATTCTTGGCTCCGCCCAGGCCATCGTCTCAGTGGTGAAAGGGGATGGCCAATAAAGGCAGCAGAGCCAGCCCCAGCCAAGCCCAACCCTGCACGGAAAGGTGCGACGAGGGCGCGACGGGGCCCGACTCCTCTTGCTGCAATAGGGCATCGATGCGCTCTTGCAGCCGTCCCCCCGCAGTGGATCCCATTTCCAGGGCAAAGCCAACCCAAGCCGCTGCCGGCTGCTGCGCCATGCCATGGCCTACCACCTGCACCAGAGCCTCTCCCAGCACCAAGGGATCCACCCGCTGAGCCGCCCAGCAATCTGCCCGTAGCTCCCGCAGGGTCAGCAGTTCTTGCCAGAGAACCTCCGTATTCGGCAGCCAGCCGCTGAGGCGTCGCAGCCAACCAACCGCAAACATCCACAAGGTATCGCAGTAGTGACGATGGGCCTCTTCGTGGGCCAGCACTGCCTGCAGGTGCTCTTCATCCAACTGCTCCAGCAGACCGCGGCTAACCACCAATTGCGGCTTCCACACCCCCACCTGGGCAGCAAAAGGGATCTCCAAGTCCAGCACGTAGGCTGGAGAGCCATACAGCTCGACCTGGGCCAGAGCCTGCAGGCGGGCACGTCGGCAGGAGCGCCAGAACTCCCAAGCCCAGTGCAAGGCTACGCCCCCAGCCACGGCCAGCACCAGCAGCGCACAGCCATAGCAGAACCAGCCTCCTGACCCGGCCATTTGTCCCCATGGCCCCATCCAAGCTAGAGCAAGGGCAGTCATCAGCAAAAACAGCGGCGGCAGCAAGAAGTGGATCCAGGCCCA
>NZ_JANSJA010000004.1:10165-20759 GCF_047462335.1 Synechococcus sp. H60.1 | reverse complement strand
CGCTCGTGGATTTGGCGGGTGCTGGCACTGCCCAGCTCCCAAAGGATATCGAGGATCTCAGATTCCAGAGGGCCCAGTGAGAGTTGCTTGGGACGATGCTTGGGCAACATAAACCCTGGCAGGGTAGGGATCCCTATCTAGATTGACATACTCTCCGCAGCTATGGCTTGCTGGAGCACCGCGGCAGAATGGCTTAGGGAGCAGTCCGGAGAGTGCCGTCTTGGGAGAGGAAGCGGGAGCTGAGGAAAGGACGCAGTGCCTGGGGAATGCGGATTGAGCCGTCCATCCGCTGGTGATTTTCCAACAGGGCGGCCAGAGAACGGCCCACTGCCAAGCCCGAACCGTTGAGGGTGTGGACGAAGTGAGTGCCTTTCTGCCCGGCCTCTTTGTAGCGCAGGTTGGCGCGGCGGGCCTGGAAATCCCAGCAGTTGGAGCAACTGGAGATCTCCCGGTAGCGGTTTTGGGAGGGGAACCACACCTCCAGATCAAAGCAGCGGGCCGCCGAGAAACCCAGATCGCCGGTGCACAGCTCCACCACCCGGTAGGGCAGCTCCAGCATCTGCAAAATGGCCTCGGCATCCTGTACCAGCTTTTCGTGTTCTACCTCCGACTGGGTGGGGTGGGTAACTTTGACCAGTTCCACCTTTTGAAACTGGTGCAGCCGGATCAGGCCCTTGGTGTCCCGGCCATAGCTGCCGGCTTCGCGGCGAAAGCAAGGCGTGTAGGCACAGAAATATAGCGGCAGGTGCTCGGCTGGGATCACCTCGTCCCGGTACAGGTTGGTGAGGGGCACTTCCGCTGTCGGGATCAGCCACAAGTCATCCTCAGCACAGCGAAAGCTCTCCTCGGCAAACTTGGGCAGTTGTCCTGTTCCCTGCAGAGCAGCGCTGTTGACCAAAAAAGGAGGGATTACCTCGGTGTAGCCGGCGGCAATGTGGCGCTCCAGCATCATGGCAATCAAGGCCCGCTCCAGAGCCGCCCCTGCCCCTACCATGGCGACAAAGCGGCTTTGGGCTACCTTGACAGCACGGCCAATCTCCAAGAGGCCCAGCTTCTCGGCAATCTCGTCGTGGGGAAGGACGGGATGGGCGGGTTTTAGCTCATCTCCCCAGCGGCGCACCTCCACGTTGTCGGCCTCATCTCGGCCAACCGGCACGCTGGGCAAGGGCAAGTTGGGCAGGGTAAGCAGGCGGGCGCGCATCTCCTCCTCCAGCTCCCGCTCCCGCTCTTCCAGTCGGGCGATCTCGGCCTTGAGCTCTGCCCCCTGCTGCCGCAGGGCTGCCACCTCGGATCCCTGGGGATCCGCTCCCTGGCGGATGAGCGCGCCGACTTTCTTGCCAAGGGTGTTGCTTTCCGCCTGCAGAGAGCCACGCCGAGCTTCCAACTGGCGCCGCTCCCGATCCAACTGCAGGATCTCATCCAGATCGATACTGGCCCCGCGCTTGTCCAGGGCTTGGCGTACCTCTTCTGGGCGATCCCGCAGCAGCTTCAGATCCAGCACGAGACTTGCCTGGGAAATGACCTCTACCTATTCCTTCAGCCAGCTAAACATGGCCCGCAGCTCCTTGCCCACCTTTTCGATGGGGTGCTCGGCCTCGCGGCGGCGCATCGCCGTAAAGCCGGGCTTGCCAGCCTGGTTTTCCAAGACAAACTCGCGGGCAAACTGGCCGCTTTGGATCTCAGCAAGGATCCGCTTCATCTCGGCGCGGGTTTGCTCCGTGATGATGCGGGGGCCACGGGTGTAGTCGCCGTATTCTGCCGTGTTGGAGATGCTGTGGCGCATTTTCTCCAGACCCCCCTCGACGATGAGATCGACAATGAGCTTGACTTCGTGCAGGCACTCGAAGTAGGCCAGCTCCGGCTGGTAGCCCGCTTCCACCAGGGTCTCAAACCCGGCTTTGATCAAAGCCGTGAGGCCACCACAGAGCACCACCTGCTCGCCAAAGAGGTCGGTCTCGGTCTCCTCCCGAAAGGTGGTCTCAAGGATGCCAGCTCGCGTGCCGCCAATCCCCTTGGCATAAGCCATGGCCCGCTCCCGCGCCATCCCCGAGGCATCCTGGTAGACAGCAAACAGACAAGGCACCCCTTGGCCCTCCTGGTAAGTGCGCCGCACCAGGTGACCGGGGCCTTTGGGAGCAACCATGATGACATCGACGTCCGCCGGCGGCTGGATCTGGCCAAAGTGGATGTTGAAGCCGTGGGCAAACAGGAGCACCTTCCCCGGCTGCAAATGCGGGCGGATCTCACTCTGGAAGACGGTCTTTTGCACTTCGTCCGGTAGCAGGATCATCACCCAGTCGGCGGCAGCCGCAGCATCTGCTACAGTCTTGACCACTAACCCGTCCTGCTCGGCTTTGGGCCAAGAGGGGCTGCCGGGGTAGAGGCCGACGAGGACGTTGACACCGCTGTCGCGCAGATTGAGGGCGTGGGCATGGCCCTGGCTGCCGTAGCCGATGATGGCGACGGTCTTGCCGTCCAGGAGATCCAGGTTGGCGTCAGAGTCGTAGTAGAGGCGGGCCATAGTCAGGCTGGGTAGTGTGGTGAGCTGGCGTTTGATTAGGATAGCAGGATTAAGGGGATCCCTGGCAGGCGAAATTCAGAGGCCGTGATGCACGGTTTTCACCCATTTCAACCGCTTGGGCTGCACACACATACGAGCCGTGGTTACAATCATGACCGGCAGCCAGTGGAGCATGTACACCAAGCCTAGGGCAGTGCGCCACCAGAGCTTTCGTCCGCGCAGCCCCTCCATTTGGCGCAGCCCGCGATAGAAGGCCACCGTCACAGATCCCATGACCAGAGCGTTCAAGGGGAGCAGCACTGAGGAGTGGTCGGCCAAGAGTACCCAGAGGGTATCGGGAACTAAGGCCATCGGCAGCAAGTACTGAGAGATAAAAAAGGCCCAGAGATCCACCGTCTTAGCCATGCCCAGGCGGCGGCTGAGGATCCCTGGCCAGTAGTCGAGGTAGCGCTGGTAGCCCCCTTCCGCCCAGCGGCAGCGCTGGTGCCAAAGGCTTTTCCAAGAGGTGACCCCCTCTTCGACGATGGCCGGCTCCGTCAGAAAGGCAATATCCACCCCCGCCAGGTGCAACTTAAAAGTGAGATCCAGGTCGTCGGTGAGGGTGTTCTCGTTCCAGCCGCCGCACTTTTCCAGGACATCCCGTCGCACCAGTTGGCCGTTGCCTCGCAGCTCGCCAATCCCGCGGATGGCCACCCGCTGCTGCTGCAAGTAGGCATCGGAGGCCATCTCCGCCACCTGGCCCAGAGTCCAGAAGTTGACGTTGGGGTTGCTCAGGGCTTTGCGCACCTGAACAGCGCCGATTGTCCGTCTGCCGGGGCGGGGGGGCTGGCCAAACAGCGGCAGGGTGCGAGCCAGCAAATCCGGGGGCACAATGGCGTCGGCGTCGCAGACCAGGATGATCTCCCCCCGCGTCAGGGGCAGCACCTCGTTGAGGGCGCCAGACTTGCCGCCTCCTCGCCCCGGGGGCCGTCGGTAAACTCGCAGATGAGGGATCCGCTTTTGGGCTTCCTGCAAGATGTCGGGGGTGGCATCGCTGCTGGCATCGTCAATGGCCCACAGCTCCAGGTGGCTGCTGGGGTAATCCAACTGGGTGAGACTATGCAGCAGCCGCGGCAGCACTGCGCTTTCGTTTTTGGCCGGGATCAACACCGCCACTCGCGGCAGAGGAGAACCCGCCAGCGCTAAGGGCTGAGCCCCGCCCACCTCAGGCAAAGGCAGGGAGGCTGTTTCGGCGACGGCGGGAGGCCGGGCCATTGTTCCAGGAGGGTGAAGCCTCAAGGGGGGCGGCAGAGCTGCCGGTTGCAGCCGGAACAAGCGGTTGATGTGGATGACCATGAAGGTGGCCAGGCCAACGGTAAACCAGCGGGCTACCGCTACTTGGTGCATCAGGCTGACCAGACCCCACACCGTCGCCAGAACCAGGAAAGCCTTGAGACGGCGGCGCTGGGCCGAGGTGAGCAGCCAATCGGGAAGATGTAGATCCTCGAGGGGAGCAGGCTCTGACCCGACAAACTCAGACATGGGGAGCATCTCGTAGGTAACAACTTTGCCCGTACGCATCAGCCGCCCCGAGCCCAGCGGCTGTTAAAAGGTCGTTAATTATTGTCACCTATTGTGTTGCCACCACGTTGGGTTGAAGACCAAAGGTTCTGGTCTGCTACCCCACAGCAAGGGATCCCTGTCCTCCCAAAGGATATGAAAAGCTTATGGGTTGCCGCGAATTTCCTTGATCACCCCATCTTCCAGCAGGATCTCCACCTGCATTTTCTGGATCAGGTTGTCTCCCTTTTGCACGCGGAAGAAGCTCTCCACGCTGCCCTGCAGCACCTCTTGGTTCAGCTCCAGGCTACTCAGTTGGTTGATCTGTTGGAGCAACTGGTTTTTTTGATCCAAGAGCTTGATCTTTTGCTCGTTCACGCGGCTTTTTACCGCTTCTACCTGTTGGAGCACCTGGGGGCTGTTGGGGTTAGGGCTTTGTTTTTCGATTTCGGCAATGGCCCGCTTGCCCTGAAACTCCAGTTGCTGCATCTGAGCATCGGTGGCTTCGATTTGCCGCTCCAATTGCTCCTGCATTTCTTTCTTCCAAAGGGGGGTGACCACCACCTTGACAGGGATGGTGCGCTTGAGCAGTAACTGAGTGCCGTTGCCGACGTTGCTTTCTTCCATAAGACCTATCCAGGCAGACTACCAACCAAATCAGGGGGCCCTACTTAGAATTGTCCTCTAGCAACCTCGGAGAAGGAGGTTTGACAGACCAGACCTCTCCCCGCCGCGGCGGAGAACCCGTTTACTTATCCTACCGGCTGGGATCCCCGCAGTAAAGTCTCGGCTGGGGGGAAATGGCGGTTTTGGTTAAGGATCTTGAAGGCCGCTGCCCTGCGGCGGCGCAGATTCGGCTAGCGTGAAAGACGGTGTTCTCGGATTTTGCAGCAGCCATGAGCGAACTGGCCTCAACTCCCTGGCAAGCTGTCCAGCCGGTGCGGATCGCCTCCCGCAAAAGCGAGCTGGCTCTGGCCCAGACCCACTGGGTGATGGGGCAGTTGCAGGCCCACCATCCAGGGTTGCCCCTAGAGCTGCACACCCTTTCCACCCAGGGAGACATCATCCTGGATGTGGCGCTGGCCAAAATCGGGGATAAGGGCCTTTTTACCAAGGAGCTGGAGGTCAGCCTGCTCAACGGCACTAGCGATCTGGCGGTGCACAGCCTCAAGGACTTGCCCACCCGCTTGCCAGAAGGCCTGGTTCTGGGGGCAATTACGCAGAGGGAGGATCCTCTGGACGCGCTGGTGCTGCGGGAGGAGCTGCGCGGCTACTACCTGGCCACCCTCCCAGCAGGGACGGTGATCGGCACTTCCTCTCTGCGGCGACTGGCCCAACTGCGCCACGCCTTTCCCCACCTGCAGTTTAAGGACGTGCGGGGCAACCTCAACACTCGCTTGGCCAAGCTGGATCGGGGGGAGTACGACGGCCTGATCTTGGCAGTCGCCGGCCTGAAGCGCCTGGGCCAAGCCCAGCGGATCCACGAGGTGCTGGATCCCAGTGTGTCCTTGTACGCCGTTGGCCAGGGATCCCTCGGCATCGAGTGCCGGCAGGGGGACGAGCGGATCCTGGAGCTCATTCGACCCTTGGCCGATGGGGAGGCCACAGCCCGCTGTTTGGCCGAGCGAGCTTTCTTGCGGGCGCTGGAGGGGGGCTGTCAGGTGCCCATCGGGGTCCACAGCCAAGTGCAGGGGGAAGAGCTGCACCTAACCGGCATGGTGGCCGACCTAGAGGGGCGACGGCTGATCCGCGATACCCAAACGGGATCCACTGCTGATCCGGAAGCGGTGGGAATCTCCCTGGCGGAAAAGCTGAAGCAACAGGGGGCCGACGAAATCCTGCAGGTCATTTTTGCCCAGGCTCGCCGCTAAATCCTTTGAGCTAGCTCTGGAAAGCCGGCAGGGAGAGTTTTAACTCCTCTCCCTTGCCGTTCCTGCTTCAAGGACCTGCGTTAGATAGGGAACTCGCATTCACAGCAACAGTAGTTGAGCTCTACCTTAGCTTCCAAGACCGCCGTGTCGTCTTGAACCACCAACGTAACCTTGTTGTTGGCAACTTCAGCGGGAGAGAGCGTTAGGGTTTTGGTAAAGGTCTGGCCCGTCGAACTAACGGGTGAAGCGTACAAGAACCCCGACTGAGTTAGAGTGCCGCCGTTATACACGTAGTACTTGTCGTTGCCCGCATCTGGAGAACTGTTGCTGCTAGCCGGCAGATTGTTGCGGTAGGCAAATGTCAGAGTACCTCCTAGCCGGCAGCCTATTTTACAAGGAGGATCCCATTGAAAAGTATGGGCAAAGACTTTATTGGGGCTTGGTTCTGCCCAGTTGGTAGTTCCGTAAGGACCCTGGAGACTGCTCCAAATGGTGGCCGGTATCTCTGACTGCAAAGGGACAGCGGGGCTGGGTGGTGGAGCCTGCAGCCTTACCGACTGCAATCGCATGGGCTGAGAACAGGGGAGCGTGGGCAACGGTCTTGGGGAGGGGAGAATAGGGATCTGGCGGAACAGCTCATCGAGCTCCTCAATTGGGGGAACGGGGGAGGGCGTTGGTTCTAAAGGCCTAGGCCTTACAGCCGGCCTTGGAGCTTGCGCAACGGGGAAATGCTCCCAAAACCGATCTCTGCCCGCAGCAATTGAAGCAGAGCTATAACTCCAAAAACTAGAAAAAGAGACTAGAGCCAGTATACCTAGGCCCAGGCCTGTTTTTTTCATTGACGTTCTCCAGGAAACTTAATAACAGGGACTTTTCAGGGAAAAGCAAGTTCCCCAGATAGGGGGATTTTCTGTAAACTTCTATTGACTCTTAAGTTCCTGAAGACCAAAGGGAGGATTTCTAGTCATTATTCCTAAAGATACGTCTCTCAACCTTCAGCCCCACCCAGATCACGCCGATCCCACAGGCCACCAACACCGCCGACTTGGCCAAGAGGCCGGTCTCGTACTCGAAAAAGCGGGTCAGCACCACCAAGGTCAAGCCCAATAGCCCTTGCCAGAAGCGCCCCCGCAGCCCCTGCTGCAGCCCTTCCCAGCAGAGGATCGCCGACAATCCCACCAGCAGCAGGGTCAGGATCCAGGGGGCCAAGAAGGCCAGGGCCACTCTTGAGGTCAAGTTCCTAGTCACCAGCAAAAGGGCCAGGGTAATCAGGGAGAGGAAAACGACGGCATCCTTGAGCCAGGCGGAAATGGGCTGGGATCTCTTGGCCTGCCACCCCTGCCACCAGCCCCAGCCGGCCAGCAGCAGCAACCCTGCCGCCGACAAGCTTGCCCAGGGATCCACAGCCTGGAACAGAGGTGAGGGGTCGGGATCCCAGTCCCAGGGGTCACGGAAGCTCCAGACGTAGAGCAAGAAACCCAGCCCCAGCAAAGCCAGGCCCTCCGCCGTCGGGATCAGATCCAAGACTTGCTCCTGCTCGCCATCCTGCCCATTTTCTCCGGTCAAAATCCGGCTTAGCCGGTAACCATGGCGTTGGTGCCAAAAGCCCAGCCCCCAGACAACGGCAAGGCCAAGCAGCAGCCAGAGGGTCAAGCCTTCTCCAGAGCTGTCCCAGACCTCTGCCGACCTTTGTAGCGCCAGGCCGAAGTTTACCAGTGCCAAAGCCAAGATCCAGCGGGAGCGGCACCCATAGGCAAGGGGCAGCAGTAGGGCCAGGGCCAGCCAGGGGTAGAGGGGATCCAGAGCCGAGCGGATCCCCCTCTGCCACAGGTCAGTCATCCCGGCCAGGGCGAATAAGAGACAGGCCAGGACGCCACTGGGGGTGTGAACCAAGCTGTAGGCCACGGCCAAGCTGCCCAGCCCCCAGCCCAAGAACAAGCCCGCGGGGGATCCCCCTATTTGAAACCACTGGGCCATCAGAATAATGGCGGCTCCCAGGGCCAGCTCCCCGGCAATCAATAGGGCGCTGCCCAAGCGCGGGGATCCCTGCTGCCAAAGTCGCAAGCCGGCCACCTGCAGTCCCACCATGAGGGCCAGGGATCCCAGGGCTCTGACCGAGCGGGGAATGGCATCCCAGTTGGCGGCCACGAAGGAGATCACCCCCAAGCCCACCAGCGCGGCGCCCAACAGCAGCAGCACCAGGGTAAAGCGGCTAGCAGCTGTTCGCGGCAAGCTATCGAGTTGGTAGTACTCCCGCAGGCGATCCCGCTGCGCCGGCTGAATCAGCCCCTGCTCCACCCAGGTGTCCAACAGGTCGGCCAGTTGGCGGCGGAAGCGGTCGTCGGGGCCAGAGGGACGGGGAGAAGTCATGGCACCCTCACCCCCTGCCCCTCTCCCGCGCTGCAGGAGAGGGGAGATTGGGATCAGTAGCCTGGAGCACTCGCTGCAGCACCTCTTGGTAGCCGGCTGCCGGATCGCCGAGATCAAAGCGAAAGAGGTCTTTATCCAGCACCCGCGGCTCAGTCCCTTCTAGATCCCACAGGCGGCAGGTGTCGGGGCTGATCTCGTCCGCCAGCCAGATCTCCCCTTGCTCATCCAGGCCAAACTCCAGCTTAAAGTCCACCAGCTCCAGCCGACAGCGCCGCCAGAAGTGGCGAAGGTGAGTGTTGACCGCCAAGGCCAGGGATCCCAGCTTCTCCACCTGCTCTGGCGTGGCCAGGTGCAACAGGCGGATGTGGTCGGGGGTTACCAAGGGATCCCCCAAGGCGTCGTTTTTGTAGTAAAACTCCACCAGCGGCGGCTCGATGGGCAGGCCCTGCTCCAGGCCTAGGCGCCGGCAGAGGCTGCCGGCCGTGCGGTTGCGCACCACCACTTCCAAGGGCAGGATCCGCAGGGCGCGCACCTGCATCTCTCGAGGGCCGGTCTGGGCCAAAAAGTGGTTGCGGATGCCCTGCTGCGCCAGGTAGGCAAACACCCGGCTGGAGACGGTGCAGTTGACCTCCCCCTTGCCGGCGATGGATCCCCGCTTTTGGGCGTTGAAGGCCGTGGCGTCGTCTTTGTATTGGCAGAGGTAAACCTGGGGATCGGCGGTGCGGTAGACCCGCTTGGCCTTGCCCTCGTAGAGGAGCTCTGGGGACGTGGGTGAGGATGGCATGGGCACCCCTAATAGCCGGTCAGCCGTCCGCGGATCCCTTGCCAAAGGGTAATGGCGAGGATGCGCAGATCCAGCCACAGAGACCAGTTTTGCACATAGTAGAGATCATACTGGGTGCGGCGGGCAATGCTGGTGTCTCCCCGCAGGCCGTGGATCTGAGCCCAGCCGGTGAGGCCACTTTTCACCAAATGCCGATCCGGATACTTGGGGATCTCCTGGCTAAATTGCTCCACGAAGTAGGGCCGCTCCGGGCGGGGGCCCACCAGGCTCATTTCCCCCTTCAAGACGTTCCAAAGCTGGGGCAGCTCGTCCAGGTTGGTGCGGCGCAAAAAGGCTCCTATCTTGGTTCGGCGCGGATCCCCAGGGCGCGTCCAGCCCGGCTGGCCGGGTGCCTCGGCATCCACCCGCATGGTGCGGAACTTGGCAATCCAAAAGCGGCGCCCATCCAAGCTCACCCGCTCCTGCCAATACAAGATGGGGCCGGGGCTGCTGCAGGCCACCAGCAGAGCAATGACCAAAAATAAGGGGCTGAGCAACACCAGGCCCAGGGAGGCCCCCAGGATGTCTACCGCTCGCTTGAGGAAACGGTTGTGGGCGTAGCGCAGAGGGGGCTGGCGCAGCGTCAGCAGCGGGATCCCGTCCAGGGACTGGAGGCTGAAGTTCACCGTCAAAAAACCGAGGATATCTGGCACCAGCCGCACCTGCACCGACAGGGCCTGCAAGCTGAGCAACAGAGGTGCGTTGGCCAGCTCCGGCTGCCCAAACCACACCTCTTCGATCTCGGGGTGAGCCTGCACATAGGCCACCAGGTGGCTGGGCTCCAGCCGCTCCAGCTTCTGCAAAGGCTCTGGTTCTGGCGCCGAGGGATCCCCGGCCACGGCCCAAGCCTTAATCTCAAACCCCAAGGCTGGGCAGCGCTCCAGCCGCTCCAGCACATCAGCCAAGAGCAGGCCGGATCCCACCCAGATGACCCTTCGCCGCCCCTGGCCGTGGGCATACAGCCAACCCATGCCCAGCCGTAGCAGCGCCCGCATCCCCGTCAAACTAAGCAGGGCCAGCAGGCTGGCATAGCCCACCACCAAGCGCGACAGCGAGACGGAGCGCACGAAAAAGGCCCCCGCCAACACCAAGCCAAAGGTCACCCCCAGCCCCAGCAGCAAACTGGCCCATTCCTCAAAGCGAGACAAGCGCTTCGATTCGCCGTATCCTCCCAAGCCAGCCTGAACGCCCCAATAGCTAAGGACTGTCAACAACCCCAGGCCAGCATAAACATCCCAGGGCAAAAGCTGGTGGGGGCGCAAGCTGCGCAGCCAATAAGCCGCCCCGAAGGCCAGCCAAATACAGAGCCCATCCCCCAAACAAGCCAAGGGCACCCACAGGCGATGCGGATCCAAGCTCAGGGTGTAGCCGCGAAAGAAACCCGTCCCGCCAGCGCGATTGGCCAAGAGCTATCTCCTCCAGCAGTTAAGACTGGAAACAATCCTACAGAAAAGGCTATCCATTTGAGGC
>NZ_JANSJA010000004.1:2704-10065 GCF_047462335.1 Synechococcus sp. H60.1 | reverse complement strand
AAGTCAACGGTAATTGAAAAACCAGTCATAACAGCAAGAAGCTGAGGAGAAGATTAAGAGATTCAGTTTCCTAGAGAAGGAGTTTTCATAGGACTAGCTACCGCCAATAAAGACAGGCCAAAGGGTAGGGAGAACTTAGAAATTAAATAGGCTTCTGCAGCAAAAATCTCGGTTAAAAGCCAATTGATCCAAGGCGAGGGCATTTTTAGATCTTGACTCTCCTTGAGGCGAAAGCTCTTTTGGGCTAGGCGGATCCCTGCTGCTAATGGAAAGAGAAAGCTGTTGAAAAAGGTAAAGGTATGAATTTGCAGGCCGGCACTCTTGAGTAAGGAGAGAAGTTGTGCTGCTGTGTAGCGTCTCTTGTGGTGATTGAGCTCGTCATGGGCGCTCCACAGCCAGGGGTAGGCCGGTACCGTGATCACCAGGTAGCCGGATGGCTTTAACCTTTGGATGAGAGCTTCCAGAGCTGCTTTGTCTTCCTCCAAATGTTCTAAAACGTCCAGTAGGGCAATAAGGTCAAATTGCTGGGAGCCAAAAGGGATCTGATGCGGCAATTCACCTTCGGCCACAATCCCAATGCCGCGGGCCCGGGCCAAAGGCAATGCTATTTCGCTTCTTTCCATGGCCCAGACTTGGCCAAACTGAGACAACATTTCTAGGTTGCCGCCACTGCCACAGCCGGCTTCCAAGATACAAGCCGCGGGCGGAAGAGGGATCCCGGCAATAACCTGCCTGAGAATGCGGCGGCGCCCCACAAACCACCAATGTCGATCTTCTAAGCCCGCCATTTGTTCATAAGCTCTGGGATCCATACAATAGTCGTTCCAAGTATTGGGAAACAGCTTGTTAGTTGATCCCTTGCTCCCCTCTCCCACGAGGGGAGAGGGGTTGGGGGTGAGGGTCGAAAGATGACCTTATCCTATACTTTTCCGGTGTTAGAGAACTCCGTCCCGCTTACGCGATTTAGGTTTCAAGGAGAAAGCCTGGCCTTGCCCCAGCGATTTTTGCGGTACCAGGCGGCAACATGAGGGCACCAGGCCTCAAAGTGGGGCCAGATGAGCTCGCACAGCTCGCGGATCTCCCGCTGGGCATCGTCTTTGGCCCGCAAATCCAGAAAATGCATCAAGCTGCGGCAATTAAAAGAAACCACAAAATGTTGGCGGATCCCGTAGCCGATGATGTTACGAGCATCTTCATAGGGCAATCCGCACTCTTCGACCAGGCGATAATAGGCAATGGCCTGACTGCGATACTGCTCAAGAATGATGTTCAGGGCCTCAGGAGAGATGGGCTTGAAGCCTTGGCGGGTTTTGGCCTTGCCTTCTTTGACGCTGGCAGGAACGTAAAACAGAGTTTCCAACTCTTGCAAAGATAACGAGGGCTCCGCGCCGGTTTTGTCGGCAAAAGCAGCGGTTTCGTTGGTGCTCGGGGGCGCAGACAAGAGTCTTTTGCCCAAATCGGCAATTTGCCGGCCTGTATATCGAAAAGATTGAACGTCGAAAGAAACTCCCACTCGATGAGTACGGGCCTGTTGCATGACAGCATGGGGAAAATAGCCTACCCCAAACGTGATCTGAGGGTGCTCAAGAGGCCCATAGTGGCCACGATTGCCCTCCAGCAGATGCCGCACCACGGCCTCTCCATACTTTTCCGGGATCCGGCCCTCTGGGGTAACAAAATCGGGGCTGTAATCTTGGTGCATCGCCTGCCAGATCACCCGTTCGGGATCTGGAGTTTGGCTAAGCACCACCACTTGAAATAAGGCATCCACAGGCTGTGCCCCCAAAGCCAGAGACGAGCGGCTAGTCTCACAGTATAGAGAGGATCAAGCCGCAGGCAGCCTTGCTATAGGAGCCTACGAGCTCGAGTTTCCTCTGCCAGCACCATATTCAAGCCCGGATTGCTGCGCAGCAGGCCGGCTACGTAGAGGGTGTAGACTTTACCTGCCTCTAACTGGAGGTCAAACCGTTGCAAGGGAATGCTCCGGCTGGGAGATATCTGCCCACCTGAAGCAGAAGGGGCTGTAGCCACCTGGATTTGGGTAAAGCCGGGGCGCATGGCTTGAAAGGTGGATACTTGCCCAAAGGCCAACTGGGGCAACAGCACCCGGCCTTGCTCCCCTTGCCATTGCAGGGCCGGCGCATCAGGGGCAGCGTGGACAAACCGCACCAGGGCTTGATCAAATAGAGGGTTGATATTGTCTTCCAGTACCAAGGCCGTCACGCGATTGGGCTCGTCGGCGGCCACCACTGAGAACACTCCCCCGCCCCTGAGGTTGGCCACAGTCCTGGCCACAACCGTTCGCGCAACGGAGTCCTTAGAACCCGAGGGCTGGCCAGGGTTCTCAGGTGTTGAAAACAAAACAATGTCGTACTCGCCCGCCGGCATGCGCACGTATTCGCTCACTGCGCCATAGGCTACACCCTGGGCAGCCCTTACCCCTCCCACTTCCAAGTCAATCCGAGGGGCATCGGGGGCCACATGCACCAAGCGCACCTGCACTTCCGCCACCTCTGCAGAGGCTATGGGGATGGCACAACCCGCCAAAAGGCCCGTCACTAAAGACCCACCCACTGCGCAGAGAACTGCGCTTACCCACTGTCGCACCATGTTGACGCTCACTCCTACTCCTCACACCCAACATTCACTCGGAGAGCGAGCTGTTGAATTCCTCCAAACAAAGGGCCCTTTCGCTCCCCGCAAGGTTCACATTGGCGCAAGGGATCCCCTCTCCTGCGGCCAAAGAACCTGCTCTTGTCTTACCCCAGTTTTGCGCCTGATGCCATAGAGCCGGGCAGGATTGGTCGACTCCCCTAAATCAAAGGGATCCCGGCGACGGGATCAAGAAGAACTGGGCGAGAAGAGCGGCGGCTGAACAAGCGGAAATAGGTGCTGACGGCCAACTCTTTCAGCGGGAAAAGCAGGTAGGTGAGGGGGTTGATGGTGACAATGATGTTGCGGCAGTCGCGTTTGGCCTGGGCCAGGATCTGGGCGGCCACCCAATCGCCTGACATCACTCCAATGGGATTGAGCTGGCTCTTGAAGGGGCCGAGGATGAGCTTGCGCACCACACAGGGAGCGTCCAGGCGGCGCAGGGTAACCAGATCCCCTAGGGCCCGCTTGGAGAGCTCGTAGAGGGGGCTAAAGGCAGGGCTGACCTCGGCTTCTGAGGTGTTTACCCAAACCTCTTTGGTGGCCACTTCCGGATTGTTGCGCACCGTCTGAAAGAACAGCTCCATCAGGCGCCATGCCGAGAAGGTGTTGACGGCGTAGGACTGGCGGACAGACTCGGGATCCCGCTCCCCATGCACGTTGAGGCCGTGGTTGATGACCAAGATATCGACCCGCTCCAGGAGTTCGGCCAGGGATCCCTCCTGCCCCACCTGCCAGCGAACGGTCTCCACCGGCTGGAGCTGACCGTCCACTTCGATGGCAACCGAATCCGCATGGGAGCTAAGGGCAATGACTTTGGCTCCGTGGCGGTGAAAGTGCTGCAAGAGGGCCCGGCCCAGGGTGCCAGAGGCGCCGGTGACGGCCACGCGTTTGCCCTTGAAAGAGAGACTGGTGCCCATGATCCGATCCACCAAGGTTAGGGTGCCGCAAAAGTAGGCGTTGGTATCGTCGAAGTGGTGCCGCCAGTGGTAGGCGCGGTTCACATACCACTGCGCAGGAGGGGCGGGGAAAGGCCCCGGCTGGTGGGTGATATCCGTCTGCAGAGCCAGCCCCCAGCCCCGCAGCGCGCCGGCAACCAGAAAACTGGCCGAGTAGAGTACCCCCACTGCCGCTGCCAGGCCGTAGAAGAGGGATCCCTGTCCCAAGAGCACTACCCAAGGGATCCCGGCTAGAACCATCGTTGCTGCCTCGGGAACATCGTGGTGCCACTGGGATTCTCGGTATAACTTGGGGTCTACCACGCTGAGATCGGGGCGGAACAGGCGGTGGTGCAGGGTGTGCTTGGGCAGCAGCCAGGGCCACTGGTGGGCCAGCCAATGGCGCACATCCCGCACGATCTCCGCCCAAAGGACGGAAGCCAAGGCAATAGTTCCAACCTCCAGCCACTGAGTTACGCTGCTAACATCCATAGGGCTTTGCTGGCAATAGCCAAACCATCCTGAACTCGCCGTCGCCTCTTGGCATCAACCTCCCACAGTTGGCGACCCTCAAAAATCATCCCAAAGATCCCTGAGAAAATCATCCTAGACCGCGAGCAAGAGGGCAAACGGCTGCCTTTGGGATCCCAGCTTCTTCTGCAAGCTTGTTTTCCCTCACCCCCGGCCCTTCTCCCAAAGAGAGAAATCAAGGAGTTGGGGGCGGAAGCTGGCGGATCTCCACAACATCTCCCACTTGCAAACCCAGGGCCGCCGCCGTCCCGCCGCGGAACTCCAGCACGCCATCTACCAACTGGTCAGGGGGTGGCCCATAAACAGGGCAGGGTTGGGCAGGGCAGCCGGGCACATCGGCGGCGATGGAGACGACCCGGCCCCGATAGAGAAAGATAATGTCCAAGTTAAGCGGCGTGTTGAACATCCAGAAGGCAGCTGGCTGGGGCGGGTCGAAGGGAAACCACATGCCGCGATCAAGAGGCAAATCGGTGCGAAACATTAGGCCTAAGCGCTGCTGCTCAGGGGTGCGGGCCACTTCCAGCTCAAAGCGCTTGCCAGCAAGGGTTACTTCCGCTTCCACCGGCAGGTGCTGGGGCTGTCCTTTGGCCGGAGTTGCGTTGGCAACGGCTGCCGTCCCCTGGGCTTCTCCTCCAGCGGCGCATCCCAGCAGCAGAGCCAGGCCCAAGGCAATCCCGCTTGCTGTGACAACCTGGCGCTCTCTTACCCACCAACTCATCCCTTTCTCCTGCTGAGCTGTGCAGGCTTAATCCTACCCTGCTCTCTAGAGTTTGGCCGGGATCCCCTGCGGGCTTTGGCCTGTCGATCTCACCTCAAGCGCAGCCGCAATGGCCGGCCTGGGCAGGGGCCATCCACCCCCAACCCGATACCATAGCCATAGACTCGTTCCCCACCCGGCCAGGAGAGCCCCGATGAAAGACCTTTTGAGCATGTCCTCGGTGAGCCGGATCCCGCTGCTGGCTCTGCTGGGCCTATTGCTTTTGGGTCTCCGGCCCACCCACGGGGAAACCCCGGTGCGGATCCCGTTTGAGCCGACCGTGACCGATGGGGAAGGCTATGGAGAGGAGGCGGTGGCCCAGCAAGCCCAAAGTCGCTTTGCGCTAAAGCTATTCGATTACCTACTCCAGCAGCAACCGCAAGAGAACCTCTTTTTCTCCCCCTTGAGCCTTCGTCTGGCCCTGAGCATGCTGTACAACGGCGCTGCTGGAGAGACCCAAGCGGCGATGGCTAAGGTGCTGGAGGCCCAGGAACTCTCCCTCAATGAGTTGAACTGGACCAATGCCCAGATGGTGCGCTGGCTGGTGGAGCGATCCCAAGCAGAAGGACCGATCCAGGTGCAAATGGCCAACGGCCTTTGGGTCGATACAACCCTCACCTTGCGCCCCTCCTTTTTGCAAGCCCTGGCCACCTATTACCAAGCAGTGGCCAATCGGGTGGAGCTGGGATCCCGCCAGACGGTGCAGGCGATTAACCGTTGGGTAGCCGAGCGCACCCAGGGCCAGATCGACCGCCTCGTGGATCGCCTCAGCCGTGAAGACAGGATGGTTTTGCTCAACGCCATCTATTTCAAGGGAGAGTGGACCCAGCCCTTCGATCCGACCCTGACCAAGCCCCAGCCCTTCACCCAAGCTGATGGCCGCCGTGTCCAAGTGCCGCTGATGGCCCAATCCGGTCGCTACGGCTACCGGGAGACCGAGCAGCTCCAGGTGGTGCGCCTGCCCTATGGGGAAGGGGAACTGGCCATGCTGCTCCTGCTGCCCAAACCAGGGGTGAGCTTAGCAGCCCTGCGGGAGAAGCTTAGCCCAGAAACTTGGCAAGAATGGACGGGATCCCTGTCCACCCGCCCCGGCTCGGTGCGGATCCCCAAGTTTAAGCTGGCCTACGAAATCGATCTGGGGCCAGCTTTGCAGCAGTTGGGCATGGGGATTGCCTTTTCCCGGCGGGCCGATTTTAGCCAACTGACCCCAGAGCCGACGCAGGTCAGCAGAGTCTTGCACAAGGCGGCCATCGAAGTTAACGAAGAGGGATCCGAGGCGGCTGCTGCCACCGGGGTAATCGTCTCCCGCACCGCCCTCGACCGGCAAGAGCCCTTCCAATTTGTAGCGGATCGCCCCTTCTGGTTGGCCATTGTGGCCTCCGGAGCCAACCGGGAGGCGCAAACTGTGCTGTTTATGGGATCCGTAGTCAGCCCGGAGTAGAGGGCTATAGCCCTGCTGGGAGATCCGACTTGGGCACTCCGTCCTTTTCCAGGAGCAACTGAGCGCGGCTGGGGCGGCCCCACAGCACCCGCTCCTGTTTGTAGACCACCATGCCAGGGGGGGATCCCTTAGGCTTAAAGACGCACTTAGGGCGGGTATACACCACCGGCACCTGGTCGCTAAGGCGACCGCGGCTAAAATACGCCGCCAAGTCGGCAGCCGCTTGCAGATCTTCGCTTTCGGCCACAGCCCCAGGAGGCAGGCGCAGGAGCACATGGCTACCCGGGATCTCCTGGGCGTGAAACCACCAATCCTGGTCTTGGGCAAGGCGAAAGGTCAGCCGCTCATTTTGCCAGTTGTTGCGCCCCACCCAGATAGGGAAACCACTGGGGCTAGTGAAGCAATAGGGGTTGAAGCTGGCTGCAGGGGAACGTCTAGCTCCCTCCGCCTTGCTAGGACTCTCGAGGTAACCTTGCTGAATGAGCTCCGCCTCAATTTCTGCAAGGATGACCAAGTCCTGGGGATCCCGGTAGGCTTCCAGCTGCTGCAGGGCTGCCTCCACTTGCTCTAGGTAGCGGATCTCTTGCTCTGTGGCTGCTAGCAAAGGTTGCACTGCCTCCTGGGCTCGCTTTTGTTTGCGGTGCTTGCGGTAGTAGGCCTGGGCGTTGAGAACGGCGTTTTTCTCCGGATCCAGCGGGATCTTGACCATCTGGCCGCTAAAAAAGTCTGGCAGCTCCAGCGAGCTCAGCCCTGGCCGCCAGAGGTGGAGATGGGCCATGAGGAGATCGGCAGCCTGCTTGGAGGCTTCTGCTTGGGCTGAGTCGGCCAACATCTTCTCGAAGTGGTCGCGCCGCTGGCGGAGTTTTTTGAGCAGGGCGGCCAGCTTTTGCCCCAGCCGCTGTCGCTCCCGCTCAAAGCGTTCGCGGTTAAGCTGGGCTTGGTAGTAGGCTTCCAGGAGCTGGTGCAAGTTGGGCTGAGAGGGATCCCCGCTAGAGCCCCTCCAGCCGAGAAGAGTGTACCCCTGGGAGGTGAGTGCCGGCTC
>NZ_JANSJA010000004.1:0-2604 GCF_047462335.1 Synechococcus sp. H60.1 | reverse complement strand
CGCTAGAGCCCCTCCAGCCGAGAAGAGTGTACCCCTGGGAGGTGAGTGCCGGCTCAAACCGACCCGTTTCCAGGCGGGCCAGCCAGTCCTGCCACCAAAAAAACAGCGCCTGCCACTCCTGGGGCGAGAGTTGGTTGCTGAGGGTTTGGGGTGGGATCCCCGCTTGGAGGCACATTGCCTCTGCCAAGTGCCGGCTGAGGCCGCGGTAGCAGCGCAGGAGCCGCTGAGCAATAGGGCCGGGGACTAGAGCCAGGCGCTCTTGCCACTGAGAGAAGGGCTCGGCTCGCTGCGGGATTGGGTCGGTCAGGGCAGGGGGGGCTTCGTAAGCAAGTCCCGGCTGTACGGGGCGTACCCGCGATTGCCGCTCGCTTACCCCGTGGCCACAGGCTAGGATCAGGCCTGCCTCGTCCACCAAGATGGCATTGCTGTACTTCCCCATCACTTCCAGATAAAGGTGGCGCTGCGGCGGATCCCCGGGGCGAGGGCCAAAGCGAAAGTCAATCACCCGCTCCCACTCGTCCAGCAGCGCCAGCTCCGTCAGGGCCAAGCCCCGCAGGTGCCGCTGCAGGTGTTGGCTAAATGAAAAATCCTCTGGCTCCTTGGGAGGAGCCTGACAGAGGTGAACTCGGGCCGCCTGGGGATGCCAAGACAACAGCAAGCAAGGGCGGGCCCTAAGAGTGCGCAAGCCGATCACCACTGTCCACAGATCGGTTTGCTGGATCCACTCCACGCGGGCAGGCAGCAAGGGATCCCCGCCGGCCTCAGCCCCTTTTAGCTCCGCCAGTACAGCACGGAGGGTGGTTAGATCAACCGGTTGCATCCCTGCTGCTCCTTGGGATCGGGCAACGCCTGGGGAACCAAACGAGGGCCTCCTTCCATTATCTGCCGCTCCCCCAGTCGGCGCTGGCGGCAAAAGGACTCCGCCCAATCGACTTGAGCGGCAACCAAGGGGCTGCATTGGGGCAAGAGGCTTGGTACTTCCACCTTTGGGCTTTTTGGCCCAGGTGCCTTGAATTCTCAGGCAGAAATCCCGAGCTGCCTAGTCCTCGTCTTCATCGTCATATTCATCATCGTACTCCTCCTCTTCCACTGACTCGTCCAGATCAAGCAGCACAGCACTGAGTTGGTCGAACAGGGCTGGTGAGTCCTCTGGGTTCAGGAGGTAGGGATCCCCCTCATCAGGCAGGGCTACGTAGACCAGAACTGGGTCGAGGGGCGTAAAGATGCCGTACTTCTTATCTTTGTAGAAGAAGGTAGCCAGCAGTTGGAATTCCTGGGCATCTTCCTCGCTTTCGCCCAGTTCGAACACATCTTCCTCTTCCACAGGGGGCAACTCTCCCTGGACCGTTAGGATGTCAAAGCCGTTTTGCTGCAGAGTCAAGTTCAACTCCGCCAAAACGGCCTGGATGGTGGGCAGGGCAGCCTGGAGCTCTTCTGGATCCGGCTCATCCAGGATCCCTTCCATGTCCGCATCTCCGTTCACCGCTTGGCCGGGCTCCTCCTCCCCCTCCCAAACCAGCACTTTGATCACGGCGTCCACGGGCGTGGCCAGTGCATAGGTTTGCTCCTCAATGACCACCTGCCTCAGGATCTCGCATTTCAGAGGCTGGTTCTGCTCGTCGCGGAGCACTAAGGTTTCACGGGATTCGGTCATGGAAAGCAACCCAGGGTAGGAAAATGAGGTCAACCAAAGCTTATTCTCCCATGTTCTGATCCCCCGCAGAACTTAGAGATCCTCGCCAGGCCGCTCATCGGTGCTGCCGGCTTCGGCTTGGGCCAGGGCTTCCAGCGCCAGCAGGATCTCCTCTTCCCGCCGGGTATAGGTCTCTTCGTCGATCTCCCCTAGATCGAGCTGAATCTGGAGAGCGGTGAGTTCTTTCTGGAGGTTTTCTTTGCTGTCGAGTTGCGCCTCGGCCCGTTCTCGAATCTGCTCCGCCAACCACAGCAGGCTCTGGGCCGGCCACGTCAGTAATTGCCAAACCATCCCCGCGCCTCTCCTGGGATTAGGTCAATCCTAACAAGTGGATCCCGCCTCCGCCCTAAGAACCAATAACCAATGCCAGCAAGCCTGCCCCCTCTGCCCGCTCCCCCTCCGGCTTAGGGATCAATCCTCCCTAGCCGTTCCGAGAGTGCTTCTCGATCCAATCCATCAGCTCTTGCTCAGACGGCGTGCAGAGACACTCACCTGTGAGCGGATCCTGGGCGTGCCACCAGACCGTGCCGCCACTATCCACCCACTGGCGCACCCGCAGCTCCTCCTGGACGCTCAACACGGCTTTCAGGCCCTCCCAAAGGTGGCGCCATCTTTCAGGCAGACCCAAAACAGAGGGATCCCTGCCGCTGGACTCTGCTGCTAGTTGCCGTTGCTCCTGTTCCAGCAACTCCAGCAGGCGGGTGTTGTTGGCTGCCCTGGCTGCTTCTAAACGATGGGCCAGAGAGGCAGCGATGTTCCGCCGATGGCAGGCCCGGAAGCTAACTCTACTCGCTTCAGCAGTTGCGTTCATGAGAGATCTCCCCACCCTGACCTCTACACGCCAATTCTATCGTAGATTCTGTAGCAATAGATACGATTCAAAACCTTGGCAATCGCCCTGGTCGGTAAAG
>NZ_JANSJA010000003.1:0-23234 GCF_047462335.1 Synechococcus sp. H60.1 | reverse complement strand
TCGGGCTTGCCCTCTTTGACCAGCCGACGACTCACCTCCTGGACAACCGTCGCCATGGCCGGCACCACGTGTTGAGGACCGATGCCAACCCGCACATGAACTAAGCCAATTTTCCAGCGGCGCTCGGCATACTGGGGGCCCCAGTTGTCCATGCCTGTGAACATTTCCTTAAACCAGTCGGCAAAAGTCTGGCCCAGCCGCTGCCGGTTATGCTTGGCAATGATGGTCGCCATCTCGGCATCGCGATCCAAATAGCCGTAAAAGGTATCCGACATTTCTGTAGCGATGCTGCTGCCCCAGTCGGCACTTTGCTGCAAAATCTTCTTATCTTCATCTGTAAATTCGGTGCGCGAGATCAAGACTTGCAGCAGCTCCAAAGGTTTGATAGCCATAGTTCCCTCAGAATCAAGTCAAAATCAAGCTCAGCTTCTCCACTTAGCCTCTCTACTTCATGGCTTCCGCAATACTTGCCGCGGCTCGCTTCATCTCCAAAAACAGCAAGCCCTGCTTTACTTCATCGCTGGCAATCGTCAGCAGTACAGCATCGGGGCCGCAACTGGTTAAAACTCCATATCCCTTTTCTCCCTGCACAAAGACCCTCTCTATGGTCCCACGACCCAACTCTTTCCCAATCCGCTCCCCCAAAGAAAGCATGGCAGCAGACATGGCCGAGGTTCTTTCCTCGTCCATGCCCATGGGCAATGTGGATGCCAATGGCAACCCATCAGGAGTAACCACAGCCGCTCCTTGAATTCCTGGCGTGCTGGAAATGTAGTTCTGGAGAATTGCCTGCAAAGAGGATAAGTTAGCCATTCTTTCTCTCCCCGCTTTCAGCCCTTTTCGTCATTTTTCCATCTGTTCTTATACCTGCTGCAAAAGATAATAACGCAGAGATCTACCCAAAGATTTCTGCTCCCAAAAAATCATCTATCACGAACTCCCCTCAGTAAAGTGGCAAGTCGCGCAACGAGGGAGGGCTTAACCTGCTCATTCCCTTCTTGGGAGGGAAGCTGCTTGGCGTTCAGCTTCTCCTTTGCGGTTTCTAGGTTGTCTGCTGCTGTTGCCGACTTGTCCAAGAAAGCCGCGAGAGAAGCAGAAGCAATAGTCGTTGGGCCATCACAGGGACTGATGAGCCCCAGCTTGGCCAGGCGGGCGCAGGCATAGCGAACTTCCAGAAGATCTGCCCCCAGCAGCCGGGCTAGGTCGGTCAGCCGGCGCGAAGGCGAAACCTGCTCCAGGATCCCCCACTCCAAGGCAGAGAGCTTGTACAGGGGCAGCTCAGTGCTGGTGCGCCAGAAATAGCTGTCCGGCTGCGGCAGGTTCTCCTCAGGAAACTGATCGAGCTTAAGCTGCTGTAGCCCTTCTAGAACCAAAGCACTGGCCCCCTTGCTTAGGCCAGTCATCTCCCGATAAGGCATGGGTGCGTTAGGTAGGAAGCTGAAGTGGCCCGCTTCCAGAGCAAACAAGCTGTAGAGCCCCACCTGCAGTTGGTGGCGGAAGAGCTTGGCCAAAGCTGCCGGCGAGATCAACCCTTGCCGCTGCAAACACCGCCCCAGCGGCTCTTCCAGTCCACAGAAAGAAGCCAGCTTTTCCACCACCCGCTCGCTGACCAGGCCCGAACGGGCCAATAAACTCTCCAAGCGATGCTCCTCTTCGGGGGGCAGAGCCGCAATTACCCGACCTTGATAAAACCAGATTTTGTAGATGCCGTTTGGGGCCCAGATGGAAAGTTGCCCTGTTTTGCCGCCTTTTTCAATGAGCTGCAACAGATCGGGCAAAGAAAATTCCTGGAGGTCTCCAATGATGGCCATAGCAATTCTTTAGCCTCCATTAGTTTCAGGGATCCTCAAAGACACTATCATTCTCATCCGGTGATTCCCAGACAACAACCGTGTAGCAACGGCAAAGCTACCTTTGCTCAAGCACTCGAGCTAGCAGCAATTCTACTGACGAACGATTTCATTGGAGAGATAGGGTCTAGGCATTGAGCTGCGTAGGATTTTGGCATCAATTCCTATCACTATTGTGTCGCTCTGATCTAGATCCGTTACAACCATTCAGCTCATCTTTACCTAAATTAACTTCGTAAAGCCGGCATGGGGAAATGCCATAAGATTTTACCCTACCGGCTTATTTTTCGCGAATGGTTTTGAGGAGGGTAGAGAGGCGGCTGACCAAAGAAGGCTTAACCGGCTCCTTCTCTTCCCGAAGGGTGGAAAGAAACTTAGAAGCCGCCGCGAGCGCAGGCTGGGGTGAAGCCGCCGAGCTGTCGCAGGGGCTGATGAGCCCCAACTTGGCCAGGCGGGCACAGGAATAGCGCACTTCCAAGAGATCTGCCTTCAGGGATTGAGCCAACTCAACCAGGTTACGAGCGGGGGAGATCTGCTCTAGGATTGCCCACTCCAGCGGCGAGAGTTTGTACAAGGGCAGCTCGGTGCTGGTGCGCCAGAAGTAGCTGTCCGGCTGGGGCAGGTTTTCTTCCGGGCGCTGCTCCAACCGAAGCTGCTGCAGCGCTTCTAGAACCACGGCGCTGGCCCCTTTGCTTAGGCCGGTCATCTCGCGGTAGGGCAGGGGCACGTTGGGCAAAAAGCTAAACTGGCCAGCTTCTAGGGCAAAGAGGCTGTAGAGCCCCACTTGCAGTTGATGGCGGAAGAGCTTGGCCAGAGCTGCCGGCGAGATCAACCCTTGCCGCTGCAGGCAAAGGCCTAGAGGCTCCTGCAAGCTGCAGAGGAAGGCTAACTCCGCCACCACCTGCTCGCTGACCAGGTTTAAGCGCACCAGCAAGCGCTCCAACCGGTGCTCTTCTTGGGGAGACAAGGCCGCCACCACTCGCCCCTGATACAGCCAAACTCGATAAATGCCAGTAGGTGCCCAAACCGACAGTTGGCCCGTTTTCTTTCCTTTTTCCATCAAATGCAACAGGTCGGCTAGGGAAAATTCCTGAAGATCTCCGAGCATTGCCATGTTTCCGCGCTCCCTCCACCTATTGGATCCGGCCTTTTCAGTATTTTCCCGGTTTTTCCCTTGCTAAGCAAGTTACAAAAAAGGGCAACTCCGGGCAAGCTTAAGCTCGATTCTACACTTAGATGCTCAAAAGTTACAGCTAATTCAGCTTTTCAATCAAACTTAACCAGAGTCCCCACTCTCTCGGCCTCAATGGAGCGGAAGTTGTGGCAAAAGTCCAGCAAAACTTCGGAAACAGCAACAGATAGCAGGTAGGATATTTGTAGTTTTTAATACTTTTTAACTCTGACCATCAGAGGATCCACTGAATACAAAAGTTTGCTTGAGAAGGAGCGAATTGAGGACTACACTGAGGGAGCTGAAGGCCATGAGGCCGCCTGCTAGAGCGGGGCTGAGGCCGATGCTGAATCCGGGCAGGAGCGCGCCGGCGGTCACCGGGATCCCGACCAGGTTGTAGGCGAAGGCCCAGAGGAGGTTTTGCTGGATTTTGCGGAAGGTGGCGCGGCTAAGGCGAATGGCTTCCACGACGTCCCAGAGGCGGTTGCGCATGAGGATGATATCGGCAGTCTCCAGGGCGGCAGCGGTGGCAGAGTGCAGGGCAATGCCCACATCGGCTTGGGCCAAGGCGGGAGCGTCGTTGATGCCATCGCCCACCATGGCAACTCTCTGGCCCTGGGCCTGCAGATCTCGGATAACCTGGGCTTTATCTGCCGGCTGCACCTCGGCAATGACGCGGATCCCTGGCACCTGTAGAGCTTGGGCCACCTGCTGGGCCACCTCGGCCCGATCCCCAGTCAGTAAGACCACCTGCAGGCCCATTTTCTGGAGCTGTTGCAGGGTTGCCTGGGCATCGGGCCGCAAGGGATCCTGCACCGCCAACAGCCCCACCAGGGATCTGTTCAGGGCCACGCCCACCACCGTTTTGACGGCTTGCAGCAGCGCCTTGGCTTGGGTCTGCGCCTCAGGAGAAAGCGGGATCCCCAGGGCGGTAAGCCCCTCTAGGGAGGCCAAGAGGACCTCTTGCCCTTCCACCCGCGCCGAGGCCCCCACTCCCGGCTGGGTGTGAAACTCGTCGGCAGAAAGCAGAGGCAGTCCCCGCTCGCGGGCGGCCCCCAAAATGGCTTGGGCCAGAGGATGGCGGGTGCCACTTTCTACTGTGGCCGCCAGTTGCAGTAGCCGAGCCGGATCCAGGGCAGGGTCGAGGACAAGGCAATCCGTTAGGTGCGGATCCCCCTGGGTGAGGGTGCCGGTTTTGTCGAAGACAACTGTTTGCAGGCGGTGGGTTTTTTCCAGGACATCGCCGCCGCGGATGAGCAGTCCCCGCTCCGCGCCCAGTCCGGTGCCCACCAAAATGGCTACGGGTGTAGCCAATCCCAGGGCGCAGGGGCAGGCCACCACCAGCACCGAGATGGCCAGCTTAAGGCTAAGGAGCAGAGGGGTGGGATGGGGGGGGTGATCCCCTAGGTGCAGAGAGGAGTGGAGACCAACCCCCATCAGGATCTCGCTTCCCCAGAGCGGGATCCCGATCCAGTACCAGAAGGCAAAGGTGAGAAGAGCCAGTGCCACCACGCCGTAGGTGAAGTAACCGGCCACCCGGTCGGCCAGGCTCTGGATGGGGGCCTTGCGGGCTTGGGCTTCTTCCACCAGGCGGATGATCTGGGCCAGGGTGGTGTCTTTGCCGGTGCGCGTAGCCCGACACAGCAGCAATCCCGATTGGTTGACCGTCCCGGCCACGACCGGATCCCCTGGCTGTTTGAGCACGGGTAGGGATTCCCCGGTGAGCATGCCCTCGTCCACCGTGGCCTGGCCGGCAATCACTTCTCCATCCACCGGGATCTGTTCGCCAGCCCGCACCTGCAGCCAGTCCCCCACCTGCACTTGTTCGAGGGGGCACCACTCTCCCTCTGAGGTCAGGGATCCCGCAGTCTCTTGGGGTGGCACTCGGCGAGCCAAGTTGGGGCGCAGGCTCACCAAAGCTTGCAAGCTGCCGGCGGCCCGCAGACGGCTCTGCTGCTCCAGGGCCCGTCCCAGCAGGATGAAGCTAAGCAGCATCACCGGCTCGTCGAAAAAGCACTCCCAGCCCACCTGCGGGGCCAACAACCCCACCAAACTAGCCAGGTAGGCGGATCCGGATCCCAGGGTGACTAGGGTGTTCATGTTGGGGGCCAGCCGCCGCGCCGCCCGCCAGCCGTCCAGGACAAGGTTGCGGGCCGGGCCGACGAAGGTCAACGTCGCCAACCCCCAGTGCAGCCAGACGTCGTTGAGGACGGGCAAGCCCAGGCGGGCGAACAGATCCAGGTGGCCGGCAGCAGAGATGAGCAGTAAAAAAGCGGCGGTGAAGGCCTGGCGAATCTGGGCTTGGGTTTGCCGCCGCTGCCGCGCGATGGGATCAGCGGGCGCATCCAAGGCATGATCCCATCCATCTGGGGAAGGAGCTCGACCTTGGGGAGAATCGGCAGCGCAGGAGCTGGGAAACCCCGCCTCTGTCAAGATGCGGGCCAGATGCTCGGGGTCAGGCCGGCTGCCAGGGGCAAATTCCACAAGGGCCGATTCGGTAACCAGGTTAACGCTGGCTTTGACCACCCCCGGCTGGTTGAGCAAGACTTGCTCGACGGCCCGAACGCAGCCGGCACAGCTCATGCCGCCCACGTGGAGCAGCAGGGATCCCTGCCCAGCCTGTTCCTGAAAGGGCCCATGGGACTTCTCTAGGTCTGGCGGCTGAGCTATCCGCTTGGGGAACTTCGCATCTGTAGTAGCCATCTCTAGCGGGTCAACGAAACTTTTCCCTCACCCCCCCGCCTCTCTCCTCTTGGGAGAGGGAAGCAGTTCCGCAGCCATGAGTAGTGAGCCTGGGGGTAAGGAGATCCCCCCTATCCTAGCGTTGGCATCTCAGGCCCCTACGGCCCACCTATCCCCTTTGAACCCGCCGCTCAAACTCCTCGCGGGTGGCATCCACCAGTTGCACCGCCTCTGGGTAGAGCTGCGGGTGGTTTTGCTTAAGCCAACTCAAGAGCCGCGCCAACTGGGCGGCGCAGAGATCCAGATCGGCCTGAAAAATCACTGCCGCTGCCATGTGCTGGGCGTATTCGGGGGGATGGCCCTGCTGCGTCAGCTCCGCCGTCAAGGCGGCCAAAGCCTGCTGCCGAACAGAGGGGGCGGAGCCTTCTGGGATGGACATAGGCGGGATTCCTTAGTCGGAAGAGTAGCGGCGCAGGGCTAAGGTCACGTTATGCCCCCCAAACCCAAAGGCGTTGACCAGGGCCACGTCAACAGCCATCTGCCGCGCCTTGTAGGGCACAAAGTCCAACCCTTCGCACTCGGGGTCGGGGTTATCCAGGTTAAGGGTGGGGGGAACCCAGCCGTGGTAGATGGCCAGGGCCGTCGCCACCGTGGCAATGCCGCCTGCCCCCCCCAAGAGGTGACCGGTCATGGATTTGGTGGCGCTAATAGCCAGGCGAGGGGCATGCTCGCCGAAAACTGCCCTGATGGCCTGCACCTCGGCAACATCTCCCACAGGCGTGCTGGTGGCATGGGCGTTGATGTGCTGCACCTCTTCAGGCCGGATCCCTGCATCTTTGAGGGCTAGCCGCATCGCGCGGGCAGCGCCTTCGCCGGCGGGGGCAGGGTTGGTGATGTGGTGGGCGTCGCAGGTAAGGCTGTAGCCGACGATCTCGGCATAGATCTTGGCGCCGCGGGCGCGGGCATGTTCCAGCTCCTCCAGCAGGAGGATCCCCGCTCCCTCCCCCATCACAAAGCCATCCCGCTCCCGGTCAAAGGGCCGGCAGGCCTGTTCGGGAGCCTCATTGCGGGTGGAAAGGGCCTTCATAGCGCTGAACCCCGCCACCGACAGGGGAGTCACTGCCGCTTCTGTGCCCCCTGTAATGGCCACCTGCACTTCCCCTCGCTGGATAAGCCGAAAGGCATCGCCAATGGCGTTGGAGCCGGAAGCACAGGCCGTCACCGTGCAGGAATTGGGCCCCTTGGCGCCAAAGTGAATGGCCACGTGGCCCGCCGCCATGTTGGCGATCATCATCGGCACCATGAAGGGGCTGCAGCGATCCGGCCCCTTTTGCAAGTAGATGGTCTGCTGCTCTTCCAAAACCCGGATGCCGCCAATGCCAGTGCCCAAGATTACCCCCACCTGCTCGGCGTTGAGATCGGTAATGCGAAATTGGGCGTCCTCCAGCGCTTGTTGGGTGGCGGCCAGCGCCAGATGGACGAAGCGGTCGGTGCGCTTGACGTCCTTGCGATCCAGGTAGTCGAGGGGATCAAAGCCCTTCACCTCCCCGGCAATGCGGCACTCGTGGCGGGAGGCGTCGAAGTGGGTAATCGGCCCAATGCCAGATCGCCCTGCCAACAAGCTCTGCCAAAACTCGGCGGAAGAATTGCCAAGGGGGGTTATCGCCCCCAGCCCCGTGATCACAACGCGACGCTGGGAGTTGGGCGGGACGGACATAGGAGCGGCGGCAGGATCCATAGACAACCGTGAGTACTCTTCCTTAGCACTCCCCCTCGAGGAGGAAGGGGGAGGCCTACCCCCTCTCCCAGCTTAGGCAGCTTTCTTGGAGAGGATATAGTTGACGGCATCCTGCACGGTGGCGATGCCCTCCGCATCTTCATCGGGGATTTCCAGATCGAATTCCTCCTCAAACGCCATGACCAGCTCTACCGTATCGAGGCTGTCGGCTCCTAGGTCGTTCTGGAAATTGGCTTCCAGGGTCACTTTGTCGTCCTCTACGCCCAGTTGATCGGACACGATCTTGCGAACACGGCTGTAAACTTCATCTGCGCTCATGCTTGGAACCCCAGATATCGACTGAGAGTGTCTTGGCTAAGCCAACCGGCGGCTATCGAAGCATCCCCTATTGTATCGGACAACGGATCCCCTCTTGTGAAGAGGCCCACCCGCTTTGGTCGCTGTAGAGGGGCGGAGAATTGAGCTGTGGCCCTTTTCGGTTGTCACAAGGAGAAGCTAGGATGGTTTACTGCTTCTTTTGATTTGGATTCCCAAGGAGAACTGGCTTCCATGCCCCGCGCCTACGAGACGATGCTGATCGTGCGCCCCGACATCTCGGACGAACCCCTGCAACAACTCCTCACCGAGCAGGAGTCGCTTCTACGAGAAAACGGGGCGACCGGCCTGGAAATTACCAACAGAGGCAAGCGCCGCTTTGCTGGGTTTGAGATGAAAAAGTTTAAGGAAGGCCTGTACATCCAGTTCAACTACGAGGCCGAGCCAAGGGCAGTAGCCACCTGGGAGAAAAATCTGCGCATCAACGAGAGCATACTGCGCTACATGACTCTGCGCTTGGATTAGGTTGACGGGATCGCGGTCTGGAGGCATGGTAGAAGTACTTGAGCTGCCTTCTTTTAACGCCCTGATAGCCTTTCAATAGCTTTGTCATG
Organism: Synechococcus sp. H60.1; assembly: GCF_047462335.1. Classification (NCBI taxonomy): domain Bacteria; kingdom Bacillati; phylum Cyanobacteriota; class Cyanophyceae; order Synechococcales; family Synechococcaceae; genus Synechococcus; species Synechococcus sp. H60.1. Next base: position 14,864 of record NZ_JANSJA010000003.1, on the reverse strand, counting down.
AACTCGATTGTCTTGATGGGGGAAGTGGCGAGCGAGCCGGAGCTGCGCTACACTCCCGACAACTTGGCCGTTACCTCGCTGGTGCTGCGCTTCCCCAGCTTGCGCCCGGAGGAGCCACCGTACCAAGTGCGGGTTGCTTCCTTTGGAGAGCTGGCCCAGCGGGTCGTAGATACTTGCCACGTCGGCGACCACATCACGGTGGAGGGCCAACTGCACATGAACGTGGTGGAGCGAGATGGGCGCAAGGAAAAGCAGGCGGAGATCACCGCCCGCCGCATCCATCAACTGGGATCCGCACAGGTTCTCTCTCTGTCGGCGACAGGTGAGTCCACAAGCTTGAAGTCGTCCGAAGGGGATGTCGCCTCTCTGCCGAACCCGGATGAGATCCCCTTCTAGGGACTGGGGATAGCCTCTCTCATCAGGTCTCAAGAATCCGCCGCTGCTCAACCCTCGGGCTCCCCGCATGTGCTTGGCTACTCTCTGCAAGGGCGCCCCATCCACCTCTGGCAGCTCACCCGCGGGATTCGCTCGTTCCTGCTAATCGGTGGGGTACATGGGGATGAGGTGGAGGGCTACGGCTTAATCGAGCGCTACCTGGCTTCTGGGAAATGGGGATCCTTGGAGAGCAAGGCTGCGCTTTGGGCGATCCCCCGTCTGAACCCGGATGGCTGTGCCCTGGGGCAACGGCTCAATGCCAACGGCGTGGATCTTAACCGCAATCTGCCCACGCAAGATTGGGTTGCGGCCTCTTTGGAAGCTCGCTATCCGCCGGGGCCAGCCCCAGGCTCCGAGCCCGAGACACAGGCGTTGTTGGCAAGTTTGGCCCAGATTCGGCCTCAGTTTATCCTTTCTGCCCACTCCTGCCAAAGCAATCCCTGCGTAAATTACAACGGCCCTGCTCTCGAGCTGGCCCAGGCGATGGCCGCTCACAATGGCCTGCCGGTAACGGACGACATTGGCTATCCCACCCCTGGCTCACTGGGCACCTGGGCGGGACAGGAACGGCAGATCCCCACTCTGACGCTGGAACTCCGGCGGGGCACTCCCCTCGACCAAGTCTGGCAAGAGCAAGCCGAGGCGCTGCAGGCGGTGTTGGAGTGGGCGGCCCAGGACGATGCGTTCTGACCTGTGTCAAGATCTCTGAACTTTCATTGCCAACCCGACAGGTCATCCGAGATGCCCGCGGTTTTCTCGCCCAGATCTTCTACAACACAGATAGATGAGGGCAAAGAAAAGAGGAACTTGGAGTCGAAACCGAAGTCAAACCTTGTCTTTCTTTTGCCCATCTGTTAGCCATTTGGAGGAAGTCGGTATGTTCAGCAGGATTTTGGTGGCGGTGGATCGGTCGGAGCTGAGCGAAGGGGTATTTCAGCGGGCCGTCCAGGTGGCGAAGGCCATGCAGGCCAGCATGATGATCCTCCATGTCCTGTCTCAGGAAGAGCCCGGAGCTCCAGAGCCACCCATGATTCTAGGTGTAGATTACAGCTCCACCATCAGTGCTGAGCTATGGCAGTCTTATCGCGAGCAGTGCGCCATCTTCGAGCAAAACCAAATAGACTACCTGCGCTCGCTGGTGGAGAAAGCGGCTGAGCAGGGGATCCCTGCTGAGTACAACCTCCACTATGGCAACCCCGGTCGGGTTATCTGCGACTTGGCCCGCTCTTGGAATGCGGATCTAATCGTGGTGGGCCGCCGCGGCCACTCCGGCTTGAGCGAGCTGTTCCTAGGCAGCGTCAGCAATTACGTGCTCCACCGTGCTCCCTGCTCGGTGCTCACCATTCAGGGGGAAGCTTTGAGAAAGGGATCCCAACCGCAGGAGAAGCAAGCGGCTACCCCCGCTTAAGGACTTTGGGGAGAGGCGGTGGGAGGGGAGCTCTCTGGCTGGCTTTCCTCCTCAGTGGTGGTCTCCAGGAGACGCTTAACCTCCGTTTCTATGCTGTTGAAGGTGCTCAGGTCGATGACAGCAACATCCGGCTGGCGGCTGCTTTGGGCGTAGGCGCGCAGACCGGAGGAGGTCAAGCGTAGAGTCAAGGGCTCCTGATCCGTGTCGGGCTTGGGCTCAAAGGTCAACTTCAGATCCGGCTCGGCCAGGGCTTTTTGGGCGTCGGGATCCGTTTCCGGCACGAACTCCTTGGCGCGGGCGGCGTTGAGGCTGGAGAAGAGAGAGCTGAGATTTACAGGCTGGCCCGGTCGCTCCGGATTTTCCCAGCGCAGCTCCAGGGATCCCTTCTCCTGGGGCAGGGGGTTGAGGGTAACCCGCTCTCCTTGGGATTCCAGGGTGACTTGACCCACCTGGTTGGAGTTGAGGTGAGCAAGGCGGTGATCCCGCAACTCCTCGAGGTCGGGGCGAAGGATGTCAGCAGTAGTGGTGAGGAGGGTAGCCACTGCCGGGTGCTCGGAGGTGATGACATAGACTTGACCGTCTTTTTCCGATCCCAAGGCCACGCTCAGGGTTTTGCCGTCTTTGAGCTCAACGCTTAGCTGAGCAGAAGGCTTCTCCAGACCATAAGGAGCCAGCTCCGCCTTGGTTTCAGCCGGGAACTCCACCGCCTGCAGGCGGGATAAGGTGTTGAGCAGGCGATCGACGTTGAGGTCATCGGCGGGCAGCTCTCTGGGCTCAACGATCTGCCAAGTATCTTCTTGCCGCTGCAAACGAACAACCTCTGGATCCGCCTCGGCCAACTGCACCTGCAGAGACTTCACTGCCGCCGTCTCGAAACGCAGCAGAGTCTTGTCCCGCAAAGCCAGCAGGGAGGGGAGCAGGGATCCCTTCTGGGCGCTGGCCAAGAGCACAACCTCTCCGCCTTCTGGCTGAGCGTAGAAGCCGGAGCCATCGAAGTTGTCGTTGCCGATGGCCAGACGGTAGGGATCCCCTTCTTTGGGGAAGAGGGCAATCTGGTGGCGCGGCTGATCCAGGCCGAAAGCCCCCAAATCCTCGGCCCCTTCCAGCGTGATTTGAGGCGTGAGGCGGGAGAAGGTGTTGAGAAGTTGCTCCACCGGGAAGTCCAGCGCCGCTGACTGGATGGGCTGGCGGATGCGCCAACGGGATTCCTCTTCTCCTTCTGGGGCCCGCTCCAGCAGGATAACTTCTGGCTGGCTGTCTTTCTGTTGGCGGATCTCGATGCGGGCAATGGTGTCGGGGGCAAAGTGAAAGAGCCGCGCCCGCTCCGCCTGCTGCTGCTGCCGCAGTTGCTGGAAGTTATCGAAGAGGAAATACCCCAGCAGAGCAGCCACTGCCAAGCCCAAAAGAATCCAGGTGCTGCGCTTGAACATGCTTGTCCTCCTTCGGCCCTACCGCCTTTGCCACCAGAGCCCAGCCCCTGCTCCCAACGCCACCAGCGGCAGCAGTACCGTCGATCCCAGCACCAGCCAGCGGAAGTTTTGGCCGGTCAGGGTGAGACGGCGATCGGTAATGGATTTGGGGCGGATGGAGATTTGTTCAGTTCGCTCGGTGAGCCAGTTAACCGTGTTGAGGAAAAGATCGCGGTTGCCCTGCTGCCTCAGGTTGCCGTCGAGGGCAAAGTTGACGTTGCCGATCACCACCAGGCGGGCCTCGGTCGGCGACTCCTGGGCTTCTGAGTTGTTCTGATCGCCTTTCACCTGCCGGGTCAGGGCTACGCCCAAGGTCAGGGGGCCGGGCTTGTCTTGATCCGGGTCAAATTGCACGGGGCCAGCTTCCAGGTTGGGGCTGGTCTCTCCCCAGCTCTGCGGACTGCTGCGCAGCAAGGGTGTGGCCTGGATCCCTTCGCGGGCTTGGGTTTCCACCGAACGGGCCAGCGGAAAGAGGGTCATCAGCCGCTGCTCGGCCAAGGGGGCGGTGATGGGGTGATCCCCGTAGGTGGTAACTAGGGCAACTGCCGGCCCCGTGCCCAGGAGTTGGCTGACGCTGCTCACCTCGATAAGGATGTCATCTCCCAAAACCACGCCCCACTCTTCCAGCAAGGGATCCAAGCCGGCATCCACCCGCGGCCCAATGAGCAGCAGCAGCCGTCCTCCCTTGGCCAGGTAGTCCTGCAGCTTCTCCACCTCGCCGGGGAAGAGAGCCCGCTGCGGCCCCGCCAACACCAAAACCTCTGTCTCGTCAGGGATCTCGGCCTGCACCAGGTTCAAGGGCTCCACTCGGTAGCCCTCCTGTCTCAGGGCTGCCACGGCCTGGGCCAGGGTGGGGGTGCCTTCCCGCGCTTCTAGGCCCACTTCCCCATGCCCTTGCACGAAATAGGCCAGCAACTCCCCGCGGTTGACCACTTTAGACAAGACGGGGGTCAGTTTGCTCTCCAGCTCAGGGGCAGGGGGCTGGGGCAGTTGCTGCCGGCTTTCTCCGGCCTCCACCACCAGGGTGTTGTTTTGCGTCACCTGCAGCCGCTGAATGGTGAGGGGATCCCGATTGGGATCGACAAACGCAAACTGGAAGCGCTCGGGGTTGAGGCGGCGGTAGCGCTCCAGTTGTTCCCGCAGGTTGGGATCCGGCGCCGTGGTAACCACCCAGACTTTGACGGGTTGCGCCAATCCCTGCACCAGTTGCCGGGTTTGAGGCGAGAGGGTAAACAGGCCCTCCTCGGTGAGATCCAGGCGCAGGTCGTAGCGCACCGCTACCACATTCACCAGCACCAGGATGACGGCCATCGCCGCCACCGCCACCAGGATGTTGGCGTTGGTCTGGGTGGAGCGCAGCCCCAAGAACAGGCTCACCTCCTGCCGGTGGGTGAAGCCCCAAACCACCACCAGAGCCAAGCCCGTGGCCATGAGGCTGAGGGGCACCGCCGTCCAGCCGGTGAGAGCGGATCCCACCAGCAGGCCGATGGCAATCCCACCAAGGCCGACGATCCCCGCCCAATCTGCCAACGCCCGCCAGTCTTTCATCACCGCACTTCTCCCAACACAACCCTAGCTTTGCTGCCAGCGCAGGCTTTCTACCGATTGCACCGTGGCAAACAGCCCCAGCACGATAATGCTGAGGAAAAGGACGATGCTACTGCTGCTGAGGATCCCTTGCACCCAGTTGCTATATTGCTGCAGCAGAGAAATATGCCTCAGGGTAGCGGCAATCCAGTTGTTCTCCTGGCCGGCCGCCGCGTCGATCACCCAGAGCAGCAGGATTAGCCCAAAGGTGGCCACCGCCGCGATAAGGGTGCTGTCGGTCAGGGAAGAGATGAACAACCCCAAGGCCATGACACTGCCCGCCAGCAGAGCAAGTCCCACATAGCCCATTAGGGTTAGGCGGTAGTCCACTGCCGGGGTGGCGCTGCTCAGCACCAGCACGTGGTAGACCAGCGGTGGCAACAGCAGCGTCATAAAAAACACCCAGACCGCCAGCCACTTGCCCAGGGCCACCTCCAAGTTGGTAATGGGGGAGGTGGCCAATAGCTCCATGGTGCCCCGCCGCCGCTCTTCGGCGTAGGAGCTCATGGTGAAGATAGGCAATAAAAATAAGGAAAGCGTGCCCAGCAGGTTGAGAAACTGCTGCGACAGGATGGTGGCGGCATCAAAAGGGTTCTCTTGGCCAAACTGGGCAAAGAGATCCACCTGCTGGGAGAAGTTGATCACCCGCACCAAGATGTTGACGAAGAAAAACCCCGCCAGCCCCCAGAGTACTGCCGCCACCACATAGGCAATGGGGGAGGTGAAGTAGCCGCGCAGTTCTTTGCGAAAAATGGCCACTGCTCCGTTCATGCTGCTTCCTCCAATGTGCCTGCGGATCCCTCTTGGGTGGTGAGCTGCAGGAAAATCTCTTCCAAAGAAGCCTGGGGACGACCAATCTCGTAGAGGTCGATCCCCGCCTGCACCAGGGCCCTGGCCACCTCCGGGATCCAGCCTAAGGACTCTGTCCCGTTGTCGCGAACGGCAGCAACGTTGCTTTTAAGCTGCACCTGCCAGCGAGGGGGATCGGATCCCAGGGGCTGCAAACTCACCACCTCCACCTGGGGCAGGTTTTGCAGGGCCGCCCGAATGGCCGTTTCCTCAGGGGCGCCCACCACCAGCTTCGCCTGCTGCCGATCCTGCACCTGTGCCGTCAGCTCGGCGGGCGTGCCGATGGCCGCCACCTGGCCGCGGTTGATGATCACCACCCGGTCGCAGGTCATGCTCACCTCCGGCAGGATGTGGGTGGAGAGGATGATGGTGTGCTCTCCCGCCAGGCTCTTGATCAGGTTGCGCACCTCGATGATCTGCTTGGGATCCAGCCCAATCGTGGGCTCGTCCAGGATGATCACCGGCGGGTCGTGCACCAGGGCCTGGGCCAGGCCCACCCGCTGCTTGTACCCCTTAGAGAGCTTGCGGATCAAGGTGTGGCGCTTGTCTTCCAGACTGCAGCGGCGGATCACCTCGTCCACCCGCCTGGGCCGGTCGCCGGGGCTGACCCGCTTGATCTGGGCAACAAAGTGCAGGTAGGCCTCCACCGTCATGTCCGGGTAGAGGGGCGGGTTTTCCGGCAAATAGCCGATGCGCTGCCGCACCGCCATCGAGTTTTCGTGGACATCAAACCCGGCCACCCGCGCCGTCCCCTCGCTGGCGGGCAGATACCCGGCCAAAATGCGCATGGAGGTGGTCTTGCCGGCGCCGTTCGGCCCTAAAAACCCCATGATCTCGCCGGCGTTGACCTGGAAAGAGATATCGCGAATGGCCGTAAAGCTGCCGTAGGTTTTGCTCAGATGCTCCACTTCGATGGCAGCCGTGGTTGCAGGAGCAGTGGATAAACCTATCATCGGCGGCTCCTAACCTAGAGGGTCAGCGTGAGTTGGCCAACAGCCCAAGTCCGTAGATGCGAAAGCGCGCAGCCCTTGTTTTGAAACAGGCAGAAGTTGAGAGCAACAGAGGCGGCAGCGCTGAGGCCATCAGCAAACTTAGCACAGAGGCGGCGGGGATAAGCAAACGGCAGCGGGATCCCCTCCCCCCTTTTGGTGGGGTGCTCAGGGGGCCAGGGATCCCCACGCTTCCAACCCCAAGACTCGGCTCTCCCCAGGGCGGGCGGCCACCACCTCCCCGATGGGAAAGGCTTCGGGCAGCAGTGAGCTCACCTGATCTTCCGCCTCAGGGGGCACCACCAGCACATAGCCCACCCCCAGGTTAAAGGTGTTGAACATCTCCAAAGTCTCCACCTGGCCCTGCTCCTGCAGCCAGAGAAATTCCTGTGGGATGGGCCAACTGTGGGGCTCTAGTCGCGCCGCCTGGTCAGGAGCCAAACAGCGGGGCAAGTTTTCCGGGATGCCGCCGCCGGTGATGTGGGCCATGCCGTGGATGGGGATCCCTGCTGCTTGCAGCCGCTGCACCGCCTGCACGTAGATGCGGGTGGGGGTGAGAAACACCTCCGCCAGAGGCCGATCCCAACCAGAGGGCTGGTGATCCCAGCGCCAGCCCCGCTCGGCCACAATCCGCCGCACCAGGCTGAAGCCGTTGCTGTGCAGGCCGCTGCTGGGCAAAGCCCACAGCCGATCCCCAGCCTGCACCCGCGAGCCGTCGAGAATGTCCGCCCTCTCGACAATCCCGACACAAAATCCCGCCAGGTCGTACTTGCCGGGCGGATAAAACCCCGGCATCTCCGCCGTCTCTCCCCCCAGCAGTTGGCAGCCGGCCTCCTGGCAGCCCTCCAGAATGCCGTCAATCACCTGCCAGAGAGCTTCCGGCTCCAGCTTGCCGGTAGCCACATAGTCCAGGAAAAACAGCGGCTTGGCTCCCACCGTCAGCACATCGTTGACACACATGGCCACCAGGTCGATGCCCACTCCGTGGTGCTGCCCCCACTGCTGGGCAATCTCCAGCTTGGTGCCCACCCCATCGGTACCGGCAACCAAAACCGGCGCTCGGTAGCCTGCTGGCAGCTCGAAGAGGCCAGCAAACCCCCCAATGCCCCCCAAGGTTCCTGAAGAACCTGAAAACGGGACTTTAGTTCGTTCAACGCGCTCGCGAATCCCCTTGACAAAGGCGCGGCCCAGATCGATGTCAACCCCTGCTGAGCGGTAGTCCAAGATGACGAAAATCCTTGTGCTGACGGAACTTAGGCTTTTGCCCTCGACCGGGCAAGCTTGTCAATTTAGAAACCTATGGTACATTAACTTCTGTTTTACTGTCGCATTGGATGTTGTACAGGAGTTTCGAGAGGAGCGCGGCCTCATGCGAAATTGGAAGCGGCTTGGACAGGGACTGGCTCCCGCCCGCCAAGTGGGCTTAGTCGGCTGTCTCTGTGTTACGGCTCTCAGCTTGCCGGCAGGCATGTTGGGCAGCCCAAACTCGCAGGCACAAGCCTCAACTCGCAGCGGATCCCCCAGCGCCAGAGCAACCCAGCCATCCCCCAAAGCCCACTCGCTCTCCCCGGCAACCGACCTTGTCTCCCCTTCCCAACCCAACGCTCCCCTGCCGGCCAAACTCGGCACCTTGCACTCGCAGGACTCGGAGTCTCTCCTCCTATCTCGCCAGGCGATCCCTTCGCGGCCAACAGAAGAACTCACCCTCAAGATCGGCGAACAACAGCAGCAAACCAGACAGCCCATCTCCACCCTCTACGACTACCAGATGGATGGGCGGCAGGTGGTCACCGTCTACGTTCGGGATCTACCTGTTGTCAGCTTTGTCGAGCAACCCGGGTTGGAGTCGCCGCTGCTGCGGGCCAGCACTCTGGTGGCCCGGCTCAACCAAATGGCCCAGGGATCCCTGAAGGACACGACCATTACCCTGGCTTGGGCAGAGCCCCAATCCGGGGATCCCCTCTACGCAGTTCAGGTCAACGGCGAGGAATTGCTGCGCATCGACGAGGGAGTCCTGCTGCCAGATAACCAACGCCCGGTGGATACAGCAGTTTTGGCTGCCAATCGTCTGCGCCGTCTGCTGCTGGATGCGCCCCCCATTTCGGCTCCGGCCCTACCTCAACCGGCTGCTCTCGCCGCCAAGGCCACTGTTGTAGGCCCTAAGCCAGAAACAGCCGCTCAACCAAAACCTGCCCCTGTCCGTACCGTCGGGCCTGTGCAGGAAGGGATCGCCTCCTGGTATAACCTACACCCCACCCGCCATGAGATGACGGCTGCCCACCCCACTCTGCCCTTCGGTACCGAGGTGCGGGTCACCAACCTGAGTAACGGGCGTCAGGCCGTCGTGCGCATCAGCGATCGCGGCCCCTTCATCCCCGGTCGGATTATCGACCTCTCCCTACGGGCAGCAGAGGCCCTGGGGATGGTGCGCTCTGGGCTGGCGCCGGTGCGGGTGGAAGTGGTGCAGCGCTAGCTAAGGCACGGGCGAAAAGCGCTTGGAGTCGGGCGAGTAGCGCCAAGAAATGCCGTCGGGATCCCGGCTGCGGCTCCACTCGGGAAACCCACTCTTGAACTTCCAGTAGGTGATGGCGGAGACCACTACCCCCAACCGCTCTGCTAGCTGAGTCTGGTTGAGGGGGCGCAGTGTTACCCGCGGCACTGTAATCGCCTCCTCGGCAGCGACAGGGCTGGGCAGGGGAGCGGGATTGGCCACCGCTGGGGGGGGCTCGGAGAGGGTAGCCGTAGCTATGGCCGCCGGTTTCTCCTCTTCCAGCAGGCGACTCCGGCTGGGCTCCTGGGGCCGCAACAAGCTAAACTGACTCAACAGCCCGACATTTTCTAGGTTTAGCAAATCTTCCAGGTTAGAGGTCTGATGAATCAGTTCCAGCTCGCGGTGAAACTCTTCCTCCAGCACCCGCAGGTAGTACTGCCACTTCTGCTCCGACTCTGCCTCTTTGAGCAGGCCTAGGGCAAACTTGAGCTTCGAGAGGAGCTCACTCAGATCTTGCAAGAATTTCTTGAACAAAGTGCCCTTGACCTCTGCAAACTGCTGCAACTGCTGCAGCTTTTGTCGCAGCTCCTCCAGCCTTTTCTCCTCCAGCCTGCGGCTCTCTAGGCTCTGGCGGTGGTTGTGCAGGGCAATTTCGATGGCGGTGTAGAGCTCCCGCTCTTTGAAAGGTTTGATGATGTAGCCAAAGGGCTGCGTCTCCTTGACGCGCGAAAGAGTGTCCTCATCAGCGTAGGCCGTCAGGTGCACCACCGGAATGTTGAAGCGCTCGCCGATTCGCTTGGCGGCTTCGATGCCATCGATATCTCCCTTCAAGACGATGTCCATCAAGACCAAGTCCACCGACATTTCCTCCAGCCGTCGGATTGCTTCTTCGCCAGAGGACGCGATGGCCGGCACCGCATAGCCAAATTTTTTCAGGACGTTGGCAATATCCTTGGCGATGATCTTCTCGTCTTCGACAACCAGAATGCTGCCTTTGGCAAGCATGGGAACTTTCTTCAAGGCTGGCTCCTTGGAAAGGTGATGATGAAAGTGGTACCCGACTTGTTTCTCAATTCTATCTTGCCCTGGAGCTGATCGGTGAGGGTCGCAACCAGTTGTAAACCTAAAGATTGAGTTTCCTTGAAATCGAAGTTGCGGGGCAGACCAATGCCGTTGTCAGAGACGCGCAACTGAGTATGGGTACGGGTTTGCTTAAAGTGGACGTCGATCTGACCACTGCGGCCTTTGGGGAAGGCGTATTTGAGGCTGTTGGTGACCAGCTCATTGATGATCAGGCCACACAAAACTGCGTCGTCGAGGTTGAGGCGGATCCCTTCGGCGCGGATGCTGGCGCGAATGATCTCGGGGTTCACGCCGTAGGAGCGGAAGAGATTGGAGATTAAATTGTGGAGGTACTGCTTCAAATCCACAGCAGCCAGGTTGTTGGACGGGTACAGGCCCTCGTGGATCAAAGACATCGCCTGAATGCGGCTGCCGGCGTCCTTAAAAACGCGGGCATACTTGTGGCTTTTGATTTGATCCGCCTGGAGCCGCAGCAAGCTGGAGATGATCTGCAGGTTATTTTTGACACGGTGGTGGATCTCCCGCAGCAGAATCTCTTTTTCTTGCAGGGCTGCCTGGATCTGCAGCTTCGCCTGTCTTTCTTCAGTAATATCTTCGCAAATGCCAATAACGAAGAGGTTTTTGCCTTCGGGATCCCGCACTGCCGAGACCGCCAGGCGGCACCAAACCACCTTGCCGCTGCGGTGGATGTAACGTTTTTCCAGGTGGTAGCGATCCCGTTGGCCGTTCACAACTTCCTGGAAGAGTCGCCAATCTTCCTCGATATCGTCCGGGTGGGTGAGGTCGCAGAAACTCCTGCTGACCAATTCGGCAGCGCTGTAGCCAAGGATCTCTTCCAGGGCGGGGTTCACCTTGAGGTAACGGCCTTGTCGGTTGACAATGGAAATGCCCAGGGCCGACTGCTCGAAGATGCCCCGCAAGCTCAGCTCGCTTTGGCGCAGGGCCGCCTCCGCTTGCTTGCGCTCGGTGATGTCCAGGATTTGGCTGAGAAAGTAGCTGGGATCCCCCTGCGCAGTGCGCACCAGAGTGATGCGGAGAAGGGCGTAGACGATTTGCCCGTTCTTGTGGATGTAGCGCTGTTCCTGCTCGCAGTGGTGCACCTCGCCGGCCAGTAGGCGGTTGGTGCTCTCCAGGGTGGCGGCAATGTCGTCAGGATGGGTGATGTCGAGGACGGTTTTGCCTTTGAGATCTTCTAGGGTGTAGCCTAGGGTTTCGGTGAAGGCGGCGTTGATTTGAAAATAGGTACCATCCAGGTGGGTCATGGCCTTGGCAATCGGGGACCACTCAAAGGATTGGCGGAAGCGTTCTTCGCTTTCTCTGAGGGCGATTTCTGCCTCGACACGGGCGCTGATGTCGATCACCTGGTTGAGAAACTGGGTGGGCTGGCCGGCTTCATCGGTAAGCAGGGTGGCCTGGAACAGCACATGGACAACCTGGCCGGAACGGTGGATGTAGCGAATCTGCCGCTGGCTGATGGAGACTTTGCGTGTCAAGAGGGCCTCGTTAGCCGCCAGCAGTTGGTTGACATCGTCGGGGTGGAGGATGTCCAGTTGTTGCCGACGCTGCAACTCTTCGGGGGTGTAGCCGACGATCTGGGCAAAGGCCTCGTTGACCTGGATAAATCGCCCCTGCAAATCCACCAGGGCAATGCCGTTGGGAGCCAGCTCAAAGATCTGCCGGAAATGGTTGGCGCTCTGTTGCCAGGCTTGCTCTATACGACGACGTTCGGCTTCCAGTTGCTTGGACTCGGTGATGTCTTCGACGATCCCTGCCACCCGGTAGAGTTTGCCCTCTTTGTCGAGGATGGGAAAGGTGCGTTCCCGCAGCCAGAGGATGCAGCCATCGGGGCGGCAGAGGCGAAAAACCACATCGGTGGGTTGGCCCTGAAGTTGGGCTTGAAAAATGGCGGGGAACAGCCAGCGATCGTCAGGGTGAATGTGGCGCATCCAGGCCTGGGGATTGGCGTAGGCCTCTGCAGGGGAAAGGCCCCAAATGGCTTCACAGGCGGGGCTGACGTAAATCAGCTCTTTGCCGCAAAGCGTTGAAATCCAAAACAGTTGCTGGCTGTTCTCAGCCAGTTGCAAAAAACGATGCTCGCTCTCTCTGCGGGCTTCCTCCAGTTGCTGTTGCCGTTCTTTAAGCTGGCGGGAGGCCGTGATATCGGTAACAAACCCTTCAAAATAGAGGGGCTCCCCCTGCTCGTTGTACAGGGTGCGGGCGTTTAAAGAAATCCAGATTTTTTTGCCGTCCTTGCGGCACACCTGCTGCTCGGCGTGCACGACCTGGCCTTCCTTCAGCATGCGCTGTACGAACTCAGATCGCTGCTCCGGGTCGCCGTAGATCTGAGAGCCGATATCGGAGACGTGGCGCATCAAATCTTCTGGGGATTCGTAGCCAAAAATATGGGCCAGAGCCGGGTTGGCCACCAGATATTTCCCTTCTGGAGTCGTTTGAAAAATACCTTCGACAGCGTTCTCGAAGATCTGTTGGTAGCGGGCGGCAGTGCTGCGGCTGTGCTGCAGTTGCGCCCGAAGTTCCGCGAGGGCTTGTTGCTGCTCCTGGGCCTGGAGCAGGATGTGTCGCAGGCTGAGGGCGATGAGGTTGATCTGTCCCCGTTCGGGGAGACTCAGTGGGCGAGGGCACTCCCCCAGTAGGTGAAGTGTCGCCAGCCACCTCCCTCCCTCATCCAGCAGGGGAAAAGCTTCATGAAAGGGCCAAGATTCGGGGGGGCTGAGCGGCTCGTTGCCAGGGATCCGCTGGGGGTCGCGGTAGAGGATCCCTTTTGTAGGCGAGTCGGGATTGGATCCCGGCTGGGCCAGTTCTAGATAGACCAAGGGGACGTTCAGCAGTTGCCCCAGCAATTGCAACAGCGGGTACAGCGCTGCAGCGGACTCCGTCTTCAGTTCAGTTTGAAGGGACGGCTCTTCCCTAGCGGCGGCCTGTCCGGCAACAAAACTGTTCACAGCGGATCTTGGTGACCTAGAAATGGGAGGCGACATGGGAAAAACTCGGCTGGGAAGTTAGCTCTACCCAGTCCATCACGATAGATGGGGGGCACCTGTTGAGTTGGTCTTCACAGGGAAAAAAGCAAAGGATCGCCGCTAGGTACGCCCGTTCCGCACCCACTATCTATACTTTAGCGATGCTCTGGAGAAACCTTAGTGAAACATGCTGCTGACGGAGCTGTCTTCGTGAATGCGCCAGATCGCCTCTCCCAGCACGTTCGCCACCGAGAGGACGGTCAAGCCTGGAAAATGCCGCTCTGGAGGAATGGGGATGGTGTTGGTGACGATCACCTCTTCAAACAGACCGCCCTGCAGGCGTTCGATGGCCGGATCGGAAAAGACAGGGTGGATGGCGCAGGCATAGACCGCCTTGGCCCCCGACTTGCGCAGCAGCTTCGCCCCTTCCGAGATAGTGCCTGCCGTGTCAATCATGTCATCTACGAGGATGGCGATTTTACCGCGCACATCGCCAATGAGGTTCATGACTTCCACGTCGTTGTGGGCCTGGCGGCGCTTGTCAATGATGGCCAGCGGAGCTTCCTTGAGTTTTTTGGCAAAGGCACGTGCCCGCGCTACCCCTCCCACATCGGGAGAGACGACCACAATATCTTCGTCGAGTAGGCCTTTTTCTTTGAGGTAAGCCTGCAGTACCGGCTGGGCGTAGACGTGGTCGAGGGGAATGTCGAAGTAGCCCTGGATCTGGGCCGAGTGCAGATCCATGGCCAGCACCCGGTGTGCCCCTGCCTGGGTGATCATATTGGCCACCAGCTTGGCGGTAATGGCTTCCCGTCCGGCGGTTTTGCGGTCGGCGCGGGCGTAGCCGTAGTAGGGCAAGACGGCAGTGATCTGGCGGGCCGAGGCGCGGCGGCAGGCATCGATGATCACCAGCAGCTCCATCAGGTGATCGTTGACCGGGCGGCAGGTGGGCTGCACCAGGTAGACATCGGCGCCGCGAATCGACTCCTGGATTTGGATGTACAGCTCACCATCGGCAAAGCGCTTGCGCAGCATCGGGCCCAGATCCAGGCCTAAGTAACGGGCTACTTCCTGGGCTAGGGCTGGATTGGCGCTGCCTGAGAAGATTTTAAGGCGGTTACTATCTGAGATGGGTGGCAGGGGAGAAGGGCGAAGCAGAGGAGCAGGGCGAACCACAGATCGACGCTGAACTCGTCCGTAGCCAACGCCTGACGGCGAGCTGACGCTATCGTAGCACTGGCGCTTGCAACTTTAGCAACTGTATTCTTCGGGATTTTGGGTCTCGGAGGCAGGTTAGCATAAACGGGATGAAGGTGGAGCTGCTCCACATCCACAAGCACTTTGGGGCGGTACAGGCAAACCGCGATGTGTCTTTGCGGGTGGAGGCAGTCACAATGCACGGTCTTCTGGGGGAAATGGAGCCGGCAAAAGCACCTTGGTCAAGATCCTGAGCAGCTTTCTGCGCTGCGATCTAATGCGATCTAAGGAGAGATTTGGAATGAACTACCCCACCGCGTAGGCGGGTGGGGTTTCCTCACCCGCTTGGCAGCAGAGCTTTTGTCTCTTCTTCTG
>NZ_JANSJA010000002.1:0-2954 GCF_047462335.1 Synechococcus sp. H60.1 | reverse complement strand
TTGTGAAGCAATACATCCAGAATCAGTCAGAGAGTGCTATCCATCCCCACCGTATGGACGGTGGGGAATTCCGCACCTTACGTTAAGAATCCCCCGCCTGTAGACGGTGGGGGCGTCAAACAGCGCTGAGTTGGGCTAACGGCCCAGACCAGGGGGGCACCGTTCTCGAAGTACTCGGCAATCTTCCCCCCGATTTCTTCTACGGTGTTGCTGGCAGATAGTACTTCAACTGCCAGCTCCGGAGCACCCTCCAAAAAGCCGGTGGGCAGCTCGGTCACCCCTTGCAAGCATTCCCTTCCCTACTACAAACAAAATAGGGGCCAGGGCACAACAAGGGATCCCTAGATCAAGCCCTGATCCAAGATCGCGCGGGAACGGGCAATAGCTGCTCTCAAGTTGGCCCGCTGGGTGTAGCGCATCGTCATGGCAGCAGTCGTATGGCCCAGCAAGTGCTGGATAGGCTCAGGGGCAACGCCGCGATCCAGCAGCAGAGTGGCAAAGCTGTGGCGAAACTGGTGGGGGGTTTGGTGGCCCGGCTCAGGCTCGGTGAGCTTAAGCGCAATATGACGTAGGCCATCGTAGGTGAGGGGACGACCCCGGTAGGCCGGGCAGCGGGATTGGGAGACAAACAAGGGATCCGTCGGCGCGCACGGGCCCCGTTCTTGGCTTAGATATTGTTGCAGCAGCTCGGAGAGGGGATCCCCGACCGCCACAGCGCGGGGTTTACTTCCCTTGCCACAGCGCACCTCCAACAGGGATCCCTCAGGGCTGATCCGAAAATCCTGCACCGTCAAGTCCAACAGCTCCCGCGCCCGTAGGCCGCACTCCAGCAGCAGGCGGATCAAGGCTGCGTAGCGCAGAGAATGGCTCTGGGCCCGCTGCAGAACCCGCTGCAACAACAGCCGATCCAGGTCGCGAGGCAGACGAGCGGGCAGGCGGGCAGGTCGAATGGCCTGGGTGGGCAAGGGATCCGGAAAGTAGCCTCGCCGGCTGGCCCATTCAAAAAATTGTTGCAGCGCCAGCCGCTTCAGGTTGTAGGTAGCGGGAGAGGCAGGCGGATGGATCCACTGGCCCGAACGGTTGCGCAACGGACGCCCCCTCAAGCTGTTTAAAAAAGACTGAACGTGGGACGGCTGCACCTGTCCCAGCGGCACCGGGCAAGTTTTGGCAAACTACTCCAGAGCAATGCGGTAGGTGCGGCGGCTGGTTGGGGCCAGATCCCGCTCCTGCAAAAATTGCAGCACCAACTGGCTGAGGCTGGGCACAGGGCAGCTCGACTGACGCTGGAGATGCGCCTGTTGAACCGAGTCGGGCCAGGGATCCCTCATCTGCAAAACCAGCAACCCTCAACTCACCCTTAACTTTAACTTCCGGCAAGCCACAGTTCAAAGCGGGATCCCAAACGACTTCTGATTGGATTGCTACTGGCTGGGCAGCAGGTGTTGGGTGATGAAATCCGTGTACACCTCGCCCCGTAAAAAAGCCTCGTGGCGCAGGATCTGCTGGTGGAAAGGGATCGTGGTGGGCACGCCGGTGATGGCGCATTCCCCCAGTGCCCGCTGCATGCGGCGGATAGCTGCCGCCCGGTTGGGCCCCCAGACGATCAGCTTGCCCAGCAGCGAATCGTAGTAGGGGGGAATGGTGTAGTCGGTGTAAATGTGGGAGTCCATGCGCACCCCCGGCCCCCCAGGGGGCAAATAGGCGCTGATGGTGCCCGCGCAAGGGCGAAACTGCTGCTTGGGATCCTCGGCGTTGATGCGGCACTCGATGGCATGGCCCCGCAGTTCCACATCCTTCTGGCGAAAGGTCAGAGGTTGACCTTGGGCGATGCGAATTTGCTCGGCAATCAAATCCAGCCCCGTCACCATCTCGGTAACCGGATGCTCCACCTGGATGCGGGTGTTCATCTCGATGAAGTAGAACTGGCCGTTTTTATCCAGCAAAAACTCCACCGTGCCCGCCCCCACGTAGTTCACCGCCTTGGCTGCCTTCACCGCTGCTGCTCCCATGCGGGCGCGCAAGCTCGTGGTCAAAGCCGGGCTGGGGGCCTCTTCCAGCAGCTTTTGGTGCCGCCGCTGAATTGAGCAATCCCGCTCGTACAGGTGCACCACATTGCCGTGGCTGTCGGCCAAGATCTGAAACTCCACATGGCGGGGGCGCTCGATAAACTTCTCCAGGTAGATCCCGCCATTGCCAAAGGCCGCCTGGGCTTCCCCCTGGGCGGTGCGCATCATCTTCAGCAATTCTTGGGCATCTCTGGCCACCCGCATGCCCCGCCCCCCGCCGCCGGCAGTGGCTTTGATGATCACGGGGTAACCGATTTTCTCCGCCAGCTTCACTGCTTCTTCATCAGAGGTGATCAAGCCGCGGCTGCCGGGCACGGTCGGCACGCCCACCGCTTGCATAGTCTCGCGGGCCGTGGCTTTGTCGGCCATTTTGCGCATCGCCTCTGGCGAGGGGCCGATGAAGATCAAGTTGTGGTCGGCACACATCTCGGCAAACTTGGCATTCTCCGCCAAGAACCCGTAGCCCGGATGAATAGCATTGGCGCCGCGGGTAAGGGCTGCCGAGATGATGTTGGGAATGTTGAGGTAGCTTTTGGCCACCGGGGCATCCCCTACACAGACGGCCTCGTCCGCCAGTTGGACATGCAGCGAGTTCTGATCCGCAGTGGAGTAGACGGCCACGGTGCGGATCCCCATTTCCTGACAGGTGCGGATGATGCGCAGGGCAATCTCGCCTCGGTTGGCAATCAGGATCTTGGTGATGGGCGGCATGAGGGGCGTTTGAGGTTAGAAAAATCTCGGCCGCTAAAGACCAGCGGTCCGTGCAAGGTAGGGTACGCAGGTGCTGATCCTACTATGGCAAGCAGACGGAAGGATCCAGATGGGGATCCCACATCTGGTCAATCCAGCCGACACCCTAGCTGGAGCTGAGGCGGCAGGGATCCGGCT
>NZ_JANSJA010000001.1:0-2996 GCF_047462335.1 Synechococcus sp. H60.1 | reverse complement strand
GTTAAACCGCTGCAGAGCCGTCTTTAATATCCCCTTAACCTCGACCGGCGATGCAAACGCTAGCTTAATTAGATGGGATCCCTGTTAGCCCTCAGTGTTTCGGTCAGGTTGACCAGGTTTCTGGCCTGCCTGTGAGAAGTGGTCTGTCTGTGAGTGTTTCTTCTCCCCAACCCTCCGAGCCGGTTCGCATTGAAACCACGCGGGACTTGCTAGCAGCCCTGCGAGAAGGGCGCTCCCTGTTGGGCGCCAACCTTGAAGGTGCTTACCTCTCGCGGGGCCTGTTCGACCGCATCCAGATGCCCAAGGCCAACTTGACGCGGGCTAACCTGCGCTCGCTCAGTATGCAACAGGCAGATCTGCGGTTATGCAACTTTCGCCGTGCCGAGATGGAGCGGGCCAACTTCGCTGCCTCCGACCTCCGGGGATCCAGCTTCAGTCAAGCCCTGGGAGACTACAGCAACTTCACCGCTGCCAAGCTGGACAAAAGCAGCTTTCAGGAAGGCCGTTTCAGCCACTCCATCTTTCGCGAGGCCAGCTTGGTGGCTGCCAACCTAGCGGAAGGAAACTTTTTTGCCGCTGACTTTCGCCAAGCCAACCTATTTCGCTGCAACCTCTCCCAGGCCGTCCTAGCCAGTTGTCAGTTGCAACATGCCAACTTCAACCAAGCCCTCCTAGTGGGGGCCAACCTACAAGAGGCCCAAATCGAAGGGGCCAGCTTTGTCGGCGCCGACTTTACCGACGCCAAGCTCTCGAACCAAATGCGCAAGTTCTTGATCGAGCGCGCGAGCGGCACCAACGAGCTTACTCAGCGGGATACCCTCAACACTCTGCTGGCGGGGCTCCAGCCCAAGTCACGCAAACTGTTTGGATTGCTGTGAGCTGTAGCCGAAGTCACTCTCCCGCCAGCCGTAGCAGATCAGTTCTCAGGAGGTCAAGGCACCGGCTGATCCCTCAAAATTGGTTGAGGTCGATTCCAGCTTCGCGGGCCATGGCCCCTATCCCTTTGGTCTTGAGGGTTTTCAGGGCCTTGGTGGAAAGGCGCAAACGCACAAACCGCTTGCCCTCCTCCCACCAGACGCGTTTCCACTGCAAGTTAACCTCCTGCAGGCGCTTGGTACGCCGGTGGGAGTGGGAGATGGCGAAAGCGTTGTTGCGTTTTTTGTTGGTCAGTTGGCAGCGACGTGCCATGAGATCCAAGGGAACTCAGCTTCGCTATTCTATGGCCTCTTTTTGTCGAGCAGCAAGCTGCAGTTGAGCTTGCAACTGGGCTAGCTCTGCCCTCAATTGGTCAAAGGTTTGTTGGCAATGGTTGACGCTTCTCAGGGGTAGCTCTTCGTTTTTGGCGATGCAGGTGACCTCTACAGACCCGTCAGCGGCTTGGCGGCTGCGATCCACAAACACCTCCACCGTCACCAGCTTGGTGTAGGGATTTTTTCCAGGCGGCTCGCCGGCCACCCAGTAGTCAGGGCTGTTGTGTAGGACGGTAAGCTGGCAACGCTCCAAGACCGCGCGGATCGCTTCGCTTAGCTGCTCGGCTGATCCCATAAGCTGAGTCACGCAGGAGTATCGAGCCATAGAAGAAGCAGGTCACCACGCTCATCTTACCATCAAGCTTTCGAGTTCTGGCCTGTCCCAGTGGGCAGAGGGCGAATCGGCAAAATATGCGCTCAAGAGTAGCCTCAATCGGCTGGCTAACCCGGCGGCAAAGCGGTGAACTGCGCTAGAACGTAAACAAAGCCTTCCCGGCTCTGCGGCTAGCTCTTTTTTCAGGAGAGTTGCCTATGTCTAGGGTCTCCTCATGGGGGCGTTCCCTCTTGCTGCTGCTGGGATCCCTTGCTCTGGGTTGGATAGGCGTGTCTTCTGCCCAAGCGCAGCCTTTTCAACCGGGTGATCTGGATGGGGATAGCCGCTTGACGGTGCAGGATCGCAACCTGTTGGGGGCCTATTTGCGCGGAGAACGGGGGTTGACCGACGACCAGATCCGGGCTGCCGATGTTGACCAGGATGGACGAATTACAGAAGCCGATTGGCAGATGTTGCAGCAGCGCATTCAGGCGGCCACGGATGTGCCCACTGGACAGGTGCAGTTGGATTCTGCCTACTCTGGGCAGGTGGTGGATCGCCTGACAGGGCAGCCCTTGGCCGACGTGGAGGTGGCCATTCCGGGAGCCGGGATTGCGGTGCGCACCGATGCCCAGGGGCGGTTTCGCCTGCCGGGGCCGCTGCCGGCAGAGGAGATTTTGGTGGCGCGGCTGGAGAACTATTTGCCCTATTCCCAGAGCACAGGCAGCGGACAGACCGGCGGGGAGCGACCTTGGCAGTTACAGTTGGAGCGCTGGGATCCCAACAGCACGCTGGTGCTGGAGGCCAATGTCATCCGCCTAGGCGATAACCGGTATTCGCCTGAGTCGGCGGCTGCTGGCCAATTTCTTGCTCCTGCCCAAGGGGGGGAGATGACCCGCTCCTTCAGCCTAGAACGTCTGCCGCCCCGTCCACCAGTTCTGCGGATTGGATCCCTGATTGGGTTGGATACAGCCGCCGCCTATCGGGCCGGACAATCCCAGATTCCTAATGCCGACATGTCTCCCATGCGAGTGCTTTTGAACGGGGTGGAGGTAGAGCAGATCCAGTTGGGAGGAGACGGCTTGCGCATCCCTCTGCCGCTAGAGCATCTGCGCCTGGGCCTGAATACTGTTACCCTGCGCACTGGCAAAACGGTGATCCAGCCTGGCAGGATCGCCGGCGACCCTCGGATAAGTATCCCGCTTTTTGGTGGATCCCTGGATATCTTTGTGCCGCTGGGGAGTAACACAATCGGCCAGTACGGTGGGGCCTGGGTGGACTATGACGATGTGCAGTTGGCCAATGTCACGATTGAGATCCCCAGCTAAACGCCCAAGCTAACTTGCGCTGGCTAGGTCTTGGGATTTTGTTCCTCAGAAGCTTGCCCGAAGCCTTTTCGACTTTAAGGGGGCTCTGGGGATTCTGTAGGTTAA